>JAUWDN010000228.1 GCA_030608765.1 Promethearchaeota archaeon | reverse complement strand
ATCCCAAGCGTACCTGATTTCTGAACACATTGAGCAACACCTTTATCTACTCCTTCTTGAGCAGGTTGACCTGATTTTTTCATTGTGCCGGCTCTAAACACCGTGGTTCTAGCGCGCTGTGAAGTGACCTTACCTGAAACGATAATTTCCGTGCCTTTCGCTCCAGAATCCATTATTTTGCGTAATATATAATAACCGGCTCTTCTGTAATGTCTACCTCTATCGAGACTATATGCCAAACGCTCAGCCATAATCTGTGCATTCAAATCGGGATTAATAACCTCTTCGACCTCAATCTGGGGCATTTCTAGCCCAAATTTTTCGTGTAGAATATCTGTTATCTCTTGAATGCGCTTACCGCCCTTCCCGATCACGAGTCCAGGACGGCTTGTTCTGAGTGTGATTCTTACTCCAAGCGGGGTTTTCTGCATGTCAATACCAGCAAACCCAGCCCGAACGAGTTCAGATCTTAAGAACTCGTTTATCTGCATTAATTTGATGCCTTGCTCAATAAAATGTTTAGCTAAAGGACTCATAATCTTTAATCTCTTTGTTGTTTTTTATCAAATTATTAATTTTTTTAATTTAACTTGGAAATTCATAAATTACAATTTCTACATGACTTAAATGCCTAAATTTTGCGGTTGATCTACCATGAGCGCGCTCAATGTAGCGCTTAATTATCCGGCCTCTTTGCGTGGCGGCATGAATAATTCTACATTGGTCAGTGTCTAAACCTTTAAATTCTGCGTTTGATTCCACGGACGTAAGGATTTCATAAATTCTCGCAGCTGCTTTTTGTGGATATCGCCCAGCATACCAATTAAATTGTTTTAAATCCTTTCTATGAGCTTGCTTCTTTTTATGTCTTCTAAAAGGGACGGATTGTTTTAACTGAATTACTTTTTCTAGATATGATTTGGCTTGATCTAATTTCATACCTTTAATTACAGCACAAATTTCCCTTGCGGGTTTTGGTTTTATGCGTAAGTCTCTCCCTGCAGCTTTAGCTAACCTATCTGCGTCATATTTTTGTTCCGTAAAGGAATAACCCCAATTTGGCATTATTTATCGTCTCAATTTTTATTTTATTATTGTTAATAGTTATATTATTTTAATGGAACATATTTACTTGAACGTGTGGCTCCAATTCCCGGTGAACCATGTTGAACATGTCGTCTAGTTAATGAAAACTCTCCTAAATAATGGGCGATCATTTCAGGTTTGACATCTACAATTTCATATGACTTTCCGTTGTATACCCCGATTTTTAAACCAACCATCTCAGGGAAGATCAACATATCTCTAACATGGGTTCTCGTAAGAATATCTTTTCCTCTTTTCTTAGCTCTGTAAGCGCGTCTTAATCGCTCTAGAAGCTTCTTTTGTCTGGGAGGTAAGCCTCTTCTTAACGATCTTCGTGCTCGTGCTGGAAGTAATTTGATAAACTCATCCATATTCATCTTTTTTAATTCTTCTAATGTAAAGCCGCGATAGTGAAATTTAAGACGATCTCTCTCTTTAGCTAAATCTAATTCTTTATTGTCTATTTCCTCTTCAAGTTCTTCTGAAATTACTTCTTCCGTTGGCGTTTCTTTTTGTTCTTCATTATCATTTTCTTCATTCGGAGACATTTTTCCACCAATCTATTTGTTCCATACACTATATTTTGTTTATTTTTTACGCTTCTATTAATACGTGTAATGAATTTAGTTATCTATCAAATTTTAATTTTATTAAAACGAGAGAACTAAAAACCAAAAACTTTAAAGGGTGCGATGCGACCTTCGAGGAAAAACAAAATATCTTAAAATCTCAAATTTTATCGATGGAATCAAGTGGAGAATTTCAAGTTTCGTTAAAAATAACTAATAATAATTATTTGGGTTAAATACTCTGGTTATGTCTTCTTCGTCGAATTTCCCAGTCCATTTTTCTTCAATTATTACGAATTGAGCAGGATTTTTATTCGGGTTCAACACTGAGTGATAAGTCATCTTTTTGTTTAAAAATTCTGTTCCTTTTTCTACATAATAATGGACTTTTTTCGCATTTATTATAATTGGGTTGCCTTCTAGAATTTTCCAATGTTCATCTCTAAAATGGTGAATTTGTATGGATATGCCAATTTCTGGTTTAATATATATTAAATTGTAATCGGGATAAGTGAATTTAATGCTATACCATTTATTCAATATATCAGTATATCCACTCGGTACATTATACTTCTTACTAAATCCCACGGGGTCAATTTTTTCTTTTTTAGAAAATTCGTATTTATACGGTTGATATATTATTTTGTGGTTGGTTATATTGGTACTATACTTTACTTTTATTTCCTTATCCCATTTATTAATTACCATGTAAAAATCGTTTGGTTTTACTATTAAGTTAGCTTCTTTCAAATGTTGCGTAAAAAAAGATGTTCCATTTACAAGAAAAATCTTCTTCAGAGATTCAGAATCGATAACTAATTTAAGCTCTTCATTTCCATTTTTTCTAAGGTTTGTACCTCTATCAGGTTGAATGATTTCTTCTCTCATTATAATGCACCTAGACATTGTAATTATCAATATAATGCTTAAAACGATCCTCAATTTCATTAAGATACGGCATTGAAGCTTGTGCCCCCTGTCTTGTTATAGCGATGGAGGCTGCTACTGTTGCGTACTTTACCGAAGTTAGTATATTTTCTCCTTGACATAATTTACTTGCTACAACCCCATTAAAGCAATCTCCAGCACCTACAGTATCAATAGCTTGAACCTTAAAGGCGGGTACTTCTGTAATTTTATCCTCTGCTGCATCGTATAAGATACATCCTTTGTTACCTAGTGTGGTTATTATCGTTTTTATTCCAAACCTTGAAATGTCTTTTGAAGCCTGAATTATCCTATCTTTGCTATTACCAACCAATTCTTTAAGCTTTAAGAGTGAATGTAATTGTAGCAATTCTCCCTCGTTAGGAATTATGATATCAATATTGTTCAGAATTGATAAGCTAATTGGCTTTAAAGGTGCTGGATTGAGAATTTTTATGACTTCCCCTTGTTTTGCAATTTTAAAAATTTCTTCAATTGTTTCAATAGGTATCTCCATTTGAACTATCAAACATTTGGCGTTTTTAATAAACTCTGAATTAGCTTGAACTTCTTCTGGAGTTAATTTAAAATTGGCTCCAGGCGCTACGCTAATCATGTTTTCTCCCGTCTCATCTATCAATATAAAAGCCACACCGCTTGATTCGTGCGGATCCCTTATAAAATGTTCTATATTTACGCCTTCATTCTCTAATTGAGAAATCATATCGTTTCCAAACGCGTCTATACCAACCTTACCAATAAAATTTGTTTTAGAACCAGACCTTACAGAAGCTACCGCTTGGTTCGCACCTTTTCCCCCCAGGAATTGCTTATAAACACCCCCTGTTACGGTCTCACCTGGCTTTGGGAACCGTTGCAAGTAGATATTCAAATCCATATTACTTGAACCGATGATTAGAACGTACTGGGCTCGATTTGGCATATTATTCTCTTTAATAAAACCGATTTAT
>JAUWDN010000274.1 GCA_030608765.1 Promethearchaeota archaeon | reverse complement strand
TCGTTATTTACCTTATTACATTTTATATAAATCTTTTTAGGAATTTTTATAAGGTTTTTTTTTTATCATTTATAATTGCACATAAATCTTACTATTTTCAATCACAAAAAATGAAAAATAGCGACTTTTGATAATTTATTTTTATAAAATATAGGAAATGGACAAGAAGAAATTTGATTACTTATTTATTATTGTTAGCAAGTTCTTTTAAAAATTGTTTTTGTTTTTCTTCTGACAGAAAAGCTAATTCTTTTTTTACTTCTTTTAGCTCATCCTTTGAAAGGTTTAGCTCCATTAATTGCTCTCTAACATCTTTAGATAAGACAGAAAAAATCCTGGAGAAATACCTCTTTACAACATCTAATTTATCGAAACCCCCATCATTTTCGTCGTTATTAATGAGCATCACCAGTAAAATAATTCTAGATATAATTCTTATATCTATTTAATAAAGAAATTGGCAGTTATTAAAAAATGTGTAGTCCATCATTTAATTTTTTATTATTGGTAAAGAAAAGAAAAAAGTACTACCTTTATTTCGGCCCTCTGATTCTACCCAGATTTTCCCTTCGTGAAGGGCGATTAACTCTTTAGAGATATATAGTCCTAGCCCTGTTCCCTCGATGCCTACATCCCAGCCTTGACCATACCTTTCGATTTTTCCAAACTGCGTAAAGAGTTGTTCAATTTCTTTCTGAGTTAATCCGATACCTGTATCTTTTATTGATATTATATAATTTCCGTCTTTTCTTTTGGAATCTATTGTGATTTCTCCTCCTACAGGAGTATATTTTACAGCGTTGATTAATAAATTTGTTATAACTTCGTAAATTTTCTCTTTGTCAAATTCTGTAAAGATTTTATTTTTTATATTTACCTTAATCTTCTGCTCTCTCAAACTAGCAATTCCTTGCAATTGTTTTACGCAAAAGTTAATTAGGAATGTAAGATCTTCTTTTTTCTTTTTTAAATTTAGCAGTCCTTGTTCTAATTGCGAGCTTTCTACAAGCGAGTTAATGTAATCTTCAAGACGTTTACTTCCATTTTTAATTTCTTCCAAAATTGAGATGACATCTTCGTCTAACTTATCAGAATGTAGTTTTAACAATAGTTCTGTGAATCCCTTGATGGAAATTAGCGGTGTTTTTAATTCGTGAGACGTTCGGGAAAAGAGGTCGCTTTTTAATTTATTTATTTCGCTCAACATTTTGTTTTGTTCTTCTAAATGTTGCTGAGACTTCCATCTTCTTTGTTCTATTTCAAGAGCGTCGCAAATTAAGAAGAGAACTAACTTATTTTGGTTCGAAATCGTAGGGTTTTCGGTAAATAAGACACACAACAAATCATTTAAATCGTTACCAGATAATATTAATTTACCATAGCAAGCTTTAATGTTTTGTTCCATAATGAAATGATCGGTTTTGGCATATTCCGATTGATCGATATCATAAAACTCTTGAGTAAAATCGTGATTTTCGTGAAATAATTGGCTTACAGATAAGTCTCGTTTAAACTCCTCTGAACTATAAATCTTCACGTCGCCTTTATGCGACATAACTCTATATTGTTCTTCCTCGTCAATAAAACTTTTATTGATATAAAGAACAACTGCCCCATTGAGTAGTTTTAAACAGGTTTTTAGTAGAAGTTCAATATTTTGCTGAGTATCCGTAGTATAATTGAGGAAGTTAATATTGAGTTCGTAGATTAATTCTTCGTAAATCTTTTTCTCAGTAACATCTTCCAACCACAACCTAAAGCTAATTAATTTACCTTTATCATCGTGTTGGTTTAATCGTTTCCCTTGGAGCCACTTTATTTTACCCAGTTTGGTAACTATTCTAAATTCTATCTCCTTTCCATCTTCCGAGTTCAATAGTTTCTGTAAATCGTCTGGATGGATTATTTCATTTAATAGTTTTTCGTTAACTACGCTTATATCTTGATATCCGATAAATTCCAATAATCTAGGATTAAGATAGGAGATGCTGTTCTGTTCTAATTCAATTTCTAAAACCCCAATGGTCGATGTCTCTAACAAATCCCTAAGTTTTTCCTCACTATCCTTTATCTTTTGTTCCGTTAACACTTTTTCCGTTATGTCTTCTACAGTGAAGATTATATTCTCTATGTTCCCGTTACTTCCAATAAGAGGAGTGCCATTAATAGAAAGTAGGATATTCTCATCCTCAGCTAACTTAAAAGTTGTGTGATAATCAAACAATGGTTTTTTCGTTCGCATTATAATCTGAAATGGAAGCTCGTCTTTTGGTACGGGATTGCCTTCTGAGTCTATAAGCTTAAACTTTGACGCTATAAAAGATTTTTTTAATAGTTCCTCTTTCGGAAAATGTAAAACTTTCTCAGCTTGAGAATTTACCATAATAATTTGACCATTTGTATCGATAGATAAAATCCCTGCGGGATTAGTTTCCATGATCCGTTCCAGTCTTTCATGTTGCATACGTAAATTCTCTTCAGCATTCTTTCTTTCGGTTATATCCTCAAACGTTATTAGAAGACCTGCGACTTTACCATCAGAATTTAGCAATGGAATCCTATTTACATCTATCCAGATGATTTCTCCATTTCTAAGAGCCCAAGTTTCAACATTATGAAAAGCGGCTTTATTTGATTCAATCACCCTATTTTCTTGTTTTCGATTATACTCTATTTGTTTTTCATCCCAAAGTAATTCTTCGTCCTTTTTGTCAATTATATTTTCAGGATGTTCAATACCAATCAAAGTAGCATAGTTATCATTACATCCTAAGTAGCTTAAATTAAGATCCTTCCAAATTATATATTGAGGTATGTTTTCCATAACCATTTGAAGCATTTCATACGAGCTCTGTAAAGCTTCTTCGTACTTTTTTGGATTGAATAGCTTCCAAAAGCGAATTTCTGGAATCGTTTCAGTTATTTTTTTAAAGCGATCTTCATTTTCTTTTAGATTTACTTCTATCTTCTTTTGTTTTGAAATGTCTTTTAGAATGAGTAAGATTTTATGTTTATTATTTTCATCTACAAATTTCTTTGCTTTAATTTCTGCCCAGATG
>JAUWDN010000200.1 GCA_030608765.1 Promethearchaeota archaeon | reverse complement strand
GTAGGAGCAACTACTAAAACACTGATATTACGCTTGGTTTTCATGTTATTGTTGTTCTTTATACTAATTAATCGTTGCAAGATAGGAAGGGCGAAAGCAGCAGTTTTTCCAGTCCCTGTCTGAGCACAACCTAGTATATCTTTTCCATTCAATATAATAGGGATTGCTTGAGCTTGAATTGGTGTCGGAGCCTCATATCCCGAATCTCTTACTGCCTGTAAAATTGTAGAGTCTAAATCAAGATCAGCAAAATTTAAACCACTATCAATTTGGTTGTATTGTAATGGTTTATTTTTTTTTGATATCCTAGATTGCACAACTTCTTCTAACCGTGTTACTTCAATAGCAGCAAGGCCTTTTTTTTGTGGTTGAATTGTGAAAGTAAGGTAATCACCACTGGTGATATTATTATCTTCGTTTGGTTGCAGTGCAGTATGGTGTAAAAAAATATCCTTACCATCCCTATCAAGGGTTATAAATCCAAACCCTTTCTTCTCATTATACCATTTGACCGTTCCGGTCATTCTTTGTGTTTCTTTTAACATTTTTATTCATACTATTCTTTCTTTTATGGGTATAACCTACTCATATATCATTGTTTTATTATGGATAAATCTATGAGCGGGAATATTCACTAAAATAATTAACTACCCCATCTCAAAGGAAGAAATTAGATTTGATGCACTTATCAAAAAGGCATCGTTTAAATCGATGAATAAATCTTCAATATTAAGAAGTAATAATTACTAAAAAATAACCCAATATTTAGTAAAAAAGAGTTACATCGCCTTTATAGTTTAAGTATTCAAAAATTCAATAGTAAATATTTCAGATTTTCTCCCAGATAACCATTGAAAATGTTCTACAATTATTATTAACCATAATTTTCAGTCATATAGTTATCAAAATGTTGTAAGGCATCAGGTAAGTTCTTTCGACCAAATCCAATTCTAAAATGAGATGTTCCATAATCAAATTTAGTGCTTGGCATCAACAATACTCCCTTTTTTTCTAATAAATCAAGACAAAATTCTTCTACATCCTGTTCAATTAACAACCTTGGAAATGCAATCGAACCTGCTTTAGGTCTCACCCAAGCTACATATTTACTATAATTTTCGAAAAATTTATCAAGTAGGTTCAAATTTTTATTAATAATGTCCAAATTCCTGTTAATAATTTTGTCTTTATTACGTAAAGCCAATATTGAAAAAAACTCGCTTAAGGCACTATTGCAAATAGTAGTATAATTCTTGAAAGAAGCGATTTTTTTGAATAGTGCTTTATTTTTTGTTGCAATCCATCCAATTCTTAACCCAGCAAGACCAAATGCTTTTGACATTACATTTATTGATATTCCTTTTTCGTAAAGATCGCAAGCAGATGGTAAACTGTCAACTTTGCTATACTCCAAATATTTATAAACCTCGTCAGAAAGAACGTAAATATCGTTTTCTTTAGCTATCTTAATGATTTTTTCGTAATTTTCTTTTGAGATGAGGTAACCTGTTGGATTATTTGGAAAATTTACAACAATACATTTAGTAGATTTATTGATGTTAGATTCCAAAAATTTCATATCAAGTTCCCAATTGTTTTCATCACTCATTACCCACTTAGTTACTTTACATCCAATGGCATTAGCGATTTCGTATAGAGATTGATAAGCAGGATATTGAACAATCACATGATCTCCTTTCTTTAATAAAACATTCATAAAAACAAAAATTCCTTCTTGAGCTCCAGAAAAAACAATGATCTCTTCTGGGTCAATATTATGATACAATTTAGCGATTTCTACTCTTAACAAAGGATTACCGATTGATTCTGTGTATCCTAGCCAAACATCTTTGAGATCTTTTAAGGAATCCTTTTCTAAAGCTAATAATTCATCTACGCTAAATGATTCGCAATCTGAAGAACACAAAGAGTATTTAACATTAAACTCATACTTTGCGAAATATTCTTCTAATTTAAAGTCCTTAATTCTCATTTCATTAAAGAATTAAGAATGGTAAGATTTAAAACTAGGTAACATCGATAAGTTTTTCGATTTGTCTGATTGATTTTTCTACAAATTGTTTATCATTTATCGTGAGTTCTATCGCATTTTGGGGGCAAATCTCTACACACCGACCACATCCCCTACATTCCTCAGTAATTTTGGCACGATTGTCAACCATGTGAATCGCATCCACAAAACATATTCCTTGCATACAAGTTCCACACCCCACACATCTTTCTGTTACTTTTAGGGTCACTCCCGGCATTTTTTGTACTTTTGAACCAATTTTAGAAGCTACCACGGGTGCTATTCGCCAGAGGCAGCAACAATTACAGCAATTACATATACTAAGAAGTTTATATCCCGGATTTACGCCAAGCCATTGCTTATCTAATCGGTTTCTTCCAATCATGTGAACTAAACCAGCTTCTTTACATTTTTTTATGTGATTAAGGGCTTCTTCCTTTGACACAAGTCGTCCTAATTGAGGATTAATTCCTAAAACAGCCTCCCCCAGAAATAAACACCCTAAATCTATCGGATAGTCGCTGCACTGCATTGAATCTCGACATATACAGAAATTCATTACCCAATGGTAATTAGCTTTTTTAATAAAGTGTTCCAAAACTTTTGAGGGTAACACCATATCCACTTGTTTTTCAACTTCTTTATTAATAGAAATTATTCTATCTTGCGTTAAGTAAATAATCTCGTCTCCCTCAAAAAGTAACCAATCAAAAAATTTTCCTATGATTGGAAACCTCGTTAATTTAGCAATTAATTTAATATTAGGGAAAGTCTTTTCCAATAACTTTACGAACCATAGAGGTCTTGCCATAGTATTTTCTATCCCACTAATTCTAAGCTATTCTAACTTTACTATCTATTATTTTGTAAGAAATATAAAACTAGTTTAAAAAAACATGGCATCTAATTTTTCTTTTAATTTATGCGGTGGAAATTTAGGTTCTCGGTCAAAAGTTATTAAACCGTTAACTTCTTGGAATTGATCGTAAAGTTCAGTGTAACAGAAACCTTGAATCCATTCTTTTCTTGCATCGAATTCCTTAAGTAGGGCTAACACCCTTTCAAAGAAGCCTTCAGAATCTACGATTAAACCTCCATAACCCCATTTCTTTTCAACATTTTTTTTGAAATCAAAACCAAATCCTCCTATTTCACTGTAAATAATAGGTTCGCCTTTGTATTTATATGGTTTTAAATAAGTTTTTGGAACCGAGGTTTTATGGCTTTTAATTTCTTCCTCTAATGTTGCCGGTAAAAAATTAGTTGGCGAATAAAAGTGTCGGGTACACACATCATTACTCTCCGTATGCCACCATCCATCGTCATCTATTATTAATCGAGTAGGATCAATTGATTTTATTAAAAAATATAATGCAGATGTGTAATAACCTCTTTTTGGGTCCCTTTCTGCTCCGGAGACGCCCCATCCTTCGTTTAAGGGTACCCAGGCAATAATCGAAGGATGATTATAATCTCGTTCAACTTCAGCTACAAATTCATTAATAAGATTAAGCTGTGATTTCACAGAGAAACGGTAAGCATTACCGATTTCTCCCCACACTAGAACGCCCATTTTATCACACCAATATAAAAATCGAGGATCAAAAGCTTTTTGATGCGTTCTTAGACCATTAAATCCAAAATCTAAAATATATTGAATATCTATTTTAATATGATTATCAGAGGGAGCAGTATATAAGCTATCAGGCCAATAACCTTGCACTAAAAACAATTTCTGATATAAAGGTTTATTATTTAGCAAAATTTGCTGATTTTTATTCCCAGAGTCGGATAGTGATATTTTTCTCATACCGAAATAACTTAATATCTCGTCATAAATCTCTCCTGTTGTTTCATTTTGAATTTTTAGTGATAAGTCGTATAAATTTGGATTATCTACATCCCAAAG
>JAUWDN010000205.1 GCA_030608765.1 Promethearchaeota archaeon | reverse complement strand
GTGACGAACGATCTCCACTTCAGAGATGTCTGGAATTTGGATTTCATCTCTAATAAAATTTTTAGGAATTATCTCTTCGAGTTCATCGCATTCAATATCTAGTTTTGGAATGAAGTTGGTTTGAGCTTTCTTATTACCTTTTTCAAAGATCAAAGAATCATTTTTATCCATTAATCTCTCCCCTCCTTATTGTTATTAGCAAGTTCCAAGGCTTTGATAAATTTTTCTATGGATTCCCGGGAATTCGATTCCGTTACGCAAACAAGTGCCACATCTTTCATTTCAGGATAGTATTTTGAAAGGGAAAGGGGAGGAAGTAAGTTGAGTTTCTTACATTCTTGAATTAAAGAATCGATATCGGGGCATTTCACGATGAACTCGTTATATGTAGGCTTATTGTTTAAGATCTCATACCCCGGAATTTCTTTTAGTTTCTTTTTAACATAATGAGCTTTTTGAAAGTTTTGAGTGGCTATTTTACGCAATCCCGTCTTTCCTAATGAAACAAGATAAATTAACGCCGACAATGAACATAATGCCTGATTTGTGCAAATATTTGAACTAGCTTTTTCTCTTCGTATATGTTGTTCCCGAGCTTGTAGAGTTAATAAAAAACCTTCACGCTCACCGTTAATTTCTTTAGTTTTTCCAACTAATCTCCCAGGTATTTTCCTCAAAAATTTCTCTTTTGCTGCAAAAATTCCTAACCCAGGTCCACCAAATGAAGGACTAATTCCAAAAGATTGGCCTTCTGCTACAAAAATATCTACACCTGTTTCACCAGGTGGCTTCAGAATACCTAAACAAGTAGGATCAGTCATACATTGGATTAATAAACAATTTGGAGCTTTTTTTTTAATCTTTTTTGCTAACGCGGATACATCTTCTATATTACCAAAAAAATTAGGACTTTGAAAAAGAACAGCTGCTATCTCTTGGTTTAATTCGTCCTCTATTTTATCTACAGGTACAATTTTGTGAGTTATATCTTGACCCCAACAATAAGTATTGACAACTTCAATGTATTCCGGGTGGACCCCTTCTAAAATAATTATTTGATTCTTCCTTGTTATAATAGATGCCATAATAGCGGCTTCCGCAAGGGCAGTTGAACCATCATACATACTTGCGTTGGCTACATCCATTTGAGTTAGACGAGAAATTACGCTCTGATACTCGTAGATTGCTTGTAAATACCCTTGGCTAGCCTCTGCCTGATAAGGTGTGTAAGATGTATAAAATTCTGAACGACTGACCACAAAATCCACTAAAGTAGGAATGTAATGAAAATAGCATCCCGCTCCTAGAAAGGAATTTGTATAGATTGCATTTTTTTCCCCAAGCTCTTTTAATTTCTTCAAAACATCAGGTTCTGATAAACCTTCTGAAAGATTTAAGCCATTTATTATCAAATCTTTAGGAATATCCTTAAATAAATCTTCTATTTTGTTAACACCTATTACTTTAAGCATTTCAGTAATAGTTTCATCATCGTGAGATATAAAATCCATATTAAACAACTCAAACTTTAAAAATATAAGAAATAAAATATAAATTTTGAAAAAAAGTTTATTTTTTCTCTGCTTCTACAATTTCTTTGTATGCTTCCACAGTTAAAAGATCGTTAATTTCACCTTTGTTACTAACCTCTATCTTTACCATCCAACCAGCTCCATAAGGAGAAGAATTGACGGATTCGGGATTATCGGCAAGACCAGTATTAACTTCGATGATTTTTCCAGATAATGGCATCATCAATTCACCAACCGCTTTTACAGATTCGATTTCAGCCAAATTACCTCCTTTCTTCAATGTGGTTCCGATTTCAGGTAACTCAATGTAAACTATATCACCTAATTGATGTTGAGCATAGTCTGTTATACCAACAGTAGCAATATTATCTTCTATTCGAACCCATTCATGCGTTTGGAGATACTTAAGCTTCTCAGGAAATTTGTATTCCATAACTTTTCACAATTTATTTTTAACTTCTTTTAGTTTAAACATTACTATAAAACGGCTTAGATACGACCACTCCTTTAAGAAGTTTATTCCGAACTTCAATTTCAAGTTCAGTTCCTTCTTCTTTATGTTGTTTTTTAATTAGACCTAAACCAATTGTCTTTTTAAGAGTTGGTGAATAACCACCTGAGGTTACATATCCAATTTCAGCACCATCTTTAAAGATTTTAAATTTTTCTCTAATGACACCCCTATCCAACAGATTTAATCCAACTATGGTTCGATCGGTTCCTTCTTTTTTCTGTTTGATCAAAACTTTTTTACCAATATAATCAATACCCTCTTTAGGTTTAACTAACCAAAACAATCCTGCTTCAACAGGCGTTATGGAATCGTTTATTTCGTGGCCATATAAAGAATAAGTTGCTTCAAGTCTTAGCGAATCTCGAGCTCCCAAACCAGCTGGCGATGCTCCAGCTTTTATCAGCTCATCCCAAATTTTTTCAGCAGACTCATTATCAGAGGATATTTCAAATCCGCGTTCACCAGTATATCCTGTTCTAGCTATAAAAATCGGCATCCCGCTTAACAGGCAGTGAGCAAAGTAAAATCTATTTATTAAAGATAAATCGACATCTATTAAAGGTTGGAGATATTCGTCAGATTTAGGTCCTTGAAATGCCAATCGACATCGCTTTGAGGATAAATTGGTTATTTTGACATCTTTACTTCCAATATGCTCGTTTAACCATTGAAAGTCCTTCTCGATATTTCCCGCATTGACAATCATTCTAAATCGATCCGGTTTTTCCTCATAATATACAAGATCGTCAACGACGGTCCCATTTTCATAACACATGCAAGAATATTGGCCTTTTGATGGTTCAAGCAAGTTTAAGTCGTTAATCATAATATACTGAAGAAAATTAATTACATCATTTCCCTCCAACAGAAATTCGCCCATGTGAGAAACATCAAATACCCCAGCTTCAGTACGTACTGCTTCGTGCTCTTTTATAATACTGTCGTACTGAACTGGCATGTTAAAACCAGCAAAATCTACCATTCTTGCTCCTAATCTTACATGTATATTGTAAAAAGGAGTTTTTTTTAGGTCTGTAATCAAATCTACACCTTATAACATGTTTATTTTAATATTGTGAGTTCAGAGAATTATTTAAGTTTTCAGACTAAAAAATATGGAGAATTTTACGGGAAAAAATTGGGTCAATTAAGTAAAAGTCAAAAAAATAGGTGTATTTAATTCTTTCGCTATTCTTCTACAGGAATCTTAATTAAACTAACAAAATCGTAACCTTCTAATTTATCTCTACCATGTAAACTGCCAGTAAGTTCAATAACAAAAGCAACTCCAATGACTTGTCCTCCCGCTTTTTCCACTAAATTACATGCTGCTTTAGCAGTACCACCAGTTGCTAATAAATCATCAAAAACTAAAACTTTTTCACCTCTCTCAATTGCATCCTTGTGCATCTCAATTGTATCTGTCCCATATTCAAGCTCATATGTTTCGCTTAATGTCTCTGCGGGCAATTTACCAGGCTTTCTCATTAATACAAATCCAGCACCTAATTGATATGCTAGAACCCCTCCCCAAACATATCCACGAGCTTCAATAGCAACAACTTTAGTTATCCCTTTATTCTTGAAATATTCTATTATTCTATTGCATGATTCTTTGAAGGGAGCATGTACTTTACACAATGTTGTAACGTCTTTGAATTGTATACCTGGTTTTGGGAAGCCTGGTACATTACGAATAAATTCTTCCAAGTTCATTTATATCAATTCCAATTTAAATTTATTTTTTATTTTAGTTAATTTAAAATCATATTTAATTGAATTGAATCTTCATAAGATCAATCCC
>JAUWDN010000076.1 GCA_030608765.1 Promethearchaeota archaeon | reverse complement strand
CACACGCAATACACTGTATTATATTTTTATTTTCTTCTACATCTTCTACGAGTTCCTCGTAAAATTCCCAATTACAATCCAGTTCGGTGTGTTCGTCCATTTTTTAAAGGTTTTCTATTTTTAATTGGAATATTTCAGTTTATTAGAGAGATTAATTGATTATAATTATTTGTGATTATAAGATTTATTGATTATAAAAATAAATAGGAATTACACGAATTCTTTATCCAAATGGTCTTTAACATTTTCTAATGAAGGGAATTAGTCCATAATAATTGGGGATTAGAAAAAATATTTATTAAGAATAAAATTAATTTATGAATTACATTAGTAAATATTATAAGAAAGCACATATAAGCAAAAATCAACAGCATGGTTTTATATAAAGATGGCAAAGTCTATTTGAAGATTGTTTATTGGGGCATGGGGGCCTCAGGAAAAACAACTATTCTAAAAACTTTGTATCGAATAACTATGGAAAGCAAAAAAGATATTGTTCCCATTGGAGAATTACAAATAATTGAAAAAGCTAGCGGTGCTACATTATATTTTGATCGCGGTCTTTTTCAATCTACTAAACAAAAAAAAGTTTATTATCGCGTTTATACTGTTGCAGGGCAGCGGGGATTCTCGCCTTTAAGAAAAAAAATATTCGATAGAACTAATGATCAAACTGACGCGATTATTTTAGTAGTGGATTCACAGACTAAATATTTAGAGGATAACATTGAATCTTTGTTGGAATTAAAGAACATGGCAAGAAATCGATTAATTAACGAAATTCCGATGATTGTCATGTTAAATAAACAGGATCTCGACGATGTTATTTCTGTAGAGGATTTCCAACTCATATTAAAGGATGAAAAATTATGGTACGAACCAGGTAATAAATTACACAATTGGAATCCTTTAATATACACATCTTGTGCGCTTTTTGAGCAACAAAAGGATGTTTATCGTAGCTTCCATGAATGTGCTCGTAGAACAGTGCTCTATCATATTTACGGAGACGGTAAAGCACCATCAGACGAAGAAATAATCGATACATCCATCGTAAATATTTAATTTTCTTTGTACTAATATCTTTAGACAAAAAAAATTAAACTAAACTTATTTTGATAGGATTGATTAATTTAAAACTTAATTTTTTAAGTAGTTAAATAACAGTATAGTCTAAGAATGACGATTTATCTTTAAGTTGACTAATCAACAACTTTAAATGATACAGGTATTGATCTAAGGATATTTCTTGGTTTTTATAACGAGAGGGTAATATTTTTATAATGTAGTAAGGCGTATATTTAATAAACCGAATATCAGTAAAGAGATATACATTTCCTTTTGCTTCGAATATGATTTTTCTTTCGAGTAATTCTTCGAATAGCTCCTCTCTATTATTTAAGCAGGTAAGGCAATCATTTACAGTCAACTCGTTTATTCTTAGAGTTCTAATTAAGTTATACACATCGTTGTCGATTAAAAAATTAATAATTACCATACTGTCAATTTCTTGACTACAATTATAACTAGAGTAAAATTTGACAAATTCTATTTTGTATTTATTCGCTACTTTTTCGTCTGTTTGTTCATCAGGCCATTTTTTAGGAGGTATTCGCATATACGATAGATCTTTAATTAAGAAATAACATTCTTTGCTCCCTGGAAGCGACTTTTTCAAAATTAATTTTTCTCGAAGAAAGGATATTAACAATAAATCTATATTAATGGTAGAGAAGCCGTATTCTTTCCGTAGAATTTCACTTAATTCGGTTTTAGAAATCACTCCGTTCCGAAGAATCTGTAATATTGTAGCTTTTATTTTTTCTTGGAAAAAGGTGATTAAATCTTCTCCTTCTAATTTGCTATAATTTTTTATTGTATTAAACGCTTCAGAGATCGCTCTAGTTATTTTGTTTGTGTTTATAAGCTCTAATAGGTTTTTGGTTATAACTGCTAAAATGTCTGAAGAAATAATCTCGCCCACTTTGCTTTTAGAAGCGACTATTAGCACTAGAAAATAAATTTCACCTTCATACTCTTGTATAACAGATACGATATTTCGATCCTTTTCTTCCAATAACGAGTCAAGTTCAATTAACGAATTCTCTTTGTTTAATTCATGTTGAGCCCATATTTTTAGAAATACATCTTTTGAAGGATATGTGCCTTCCGGAGGATATTGAATTATTGGTATTGGCCCTGTACTCTTATTCCAATGTACAATTATTAATCGTTCCATTATTGTGGAAGTACCATGCAGAAATTTGTTAAAGTTATAATAAAATAAGGAAATTCAATAATAAATGCTATTGCTAAAAAAAGTCTAAAAAAATTAAAATAATTCCGGATAAATGCTTTTAATTGATTTTAAAGTATTGATTAATAATTGCTTCATTCTAACATTCTCAGTAGAATTAACACTCTCAGTAATATTGTCAATAATCTGATTCGCAAGAGTTCTATCTTTTTGAGAATAATGTCGCTTTTTAAAGTTAAATAAGAAGTTGAATTCTTCTTCTAACCAGCTTAATTTCTGTATTAAACTGTCCTTTAACATATTTTCATAATCCCGTGCATATAGTATCATATATTAAAAAACCCCTTTTTTAATAATATAATTATTCAACTATAACTCTAGTAGGGTGTGGCTTTAAATAATTTTGTAAGAAAAACATGTACTATTCTTCAAAAAGATATTAGCCTCATATCTTAAAGATTTCCTCATGGAGAGTGTTAGGGATTATAAAAAACTGTCGAAAATTATTATTTGGTTAAACTATTCAAAGAATTTTATTAAAGTTCGTTATTTCTAAAGTGATATCTTGTTATGGTTTTAGAAAGTTGCCATATCGATTGGATATTGTTAGAATTTATCGCTTTATTGAGGTCCTTGTATAATTTTGATAACGAGGTATGATCCTCTTTCAGTAGTTCCTTTCCCTTTATTGAATTTTCATTATTATTCATACCCAAAAATCAGCTAACAGAAATTAAAAAAATGAATAATATCACAATCATATAAGTAAAAAAAATTTCACTATCCTATACTAATTCAAGAAGATTTTTCAGATTCTGCTTTTTTACTATAATACCTACTCATAAGGTAATATGCTCCAAACATAACTACTAGAATTGCCAATATTAGCAGTAACACATTATTAAAAAACGCAGATTGAGCTTCAATTTCTCCTGTTGGTAAAGTTCCCCAATCAACGGGAGGCGTAATCCCTAACATCCAACCTAACCAAGAATAGAAAAAGGCTCGAGGGATTGAACCAAGTAATGTCCCGAGACTATACTTTTTAACATCCATATCGACCAATCCAGAAGCGTAGCTTATAGGATCAAATGCTATAAAGGGTAAGAACCTAGCGATAATAATTGCTCCCATACCATATTTACGAATAAAATTATCTGCTAAATTTATAGCTTTGTCTCCTACAAACTTCTTAACCAGGGGGCGACCTCCTTTTTTACTAATGTAAAAGCATAGTAAAGCTGCTGCCATAGACCCAATGATCCCCATTACGCCACCACCTAAAATGCCCCATATTATCCCTGTAGCAAGAAGAACGATTTCGGAGGGAATCGGGACTAAGAGTCCTTGGATAGCCATTACAACTATAAAGAGAAGGATACCCCAAAATCCTAAATAATAAATGGGATTTACAAACCAATCTATTACAAGTCGATAAAGTATCGTGCTATCCACGAAATAGATATAATAAAGTAAATAAAGTGAAAGCAAGATTAGTACTATAAAAACGATAATGTACAAAATCGTTTTCTTATCATATTGAGAAAAATTTAAAATGTTTCTAAAGTAATTTTTTAATTTACTTGAAGATGATTTCTTCTCTATTTCATTATCTTGAGAATCGCTCATTCTAATCAAATTTTACTTAACTTTTAGGTAAGATATGTAATTTAAATTTCTATATTAATTATTTTTTATCAAATTTCTGAATGGTAATTTTTAGAAACGAGACTAAAAAACGAGATTATAAAATGAAAAGAAAATAAATAAATTCTAACTATCAAATTAGTAATGATTGATATATTCATAATTACCGATTAAAGAAAAAAAGATGTCAAAAATAAAAACTTGGTCAGAGATTAAGAAAATAACATTAATTGCACTTTCAACATGGGTAATCCTTGCTATAATATTTGGGATTTATGATTTGGCAATTTCA
The DNA here is from genome assembly GCA_030608765.1 of Promethearchaeota archaeon. Next base: position 2,114 of record JAUWDN010000076.1, on the reverse strand, counting down.
ATAGCAGTTGTTGATGAAGCATCTATTTGGGGAAATTTTGGGGCAGATTATGGCGAAGTTCCTGGCTATGTGTTAATTGCTATCGCCTTAGCAACATTACTTGGGAGTCTTTTTACAAATTTAAAATTACAAAAGATACCTGCTTATGTAGGAGTCGTTGTTGGCGTTTTATTTATTCTATTCATTAATGATGATGATTATGTTATCATTGGATGGAGCCTAATTTTTTCATTACTCATTTATACCATTATCACTTGGAATAAAGACTGGAAGAATTATAGAAAGATTTCGGGTGTAATTGCACTTTTAGCAGTTATCAACCCCCTTATATTTGTCCAAATCGCTAAGATTTTGTGTGGAAGAATTCGGTTTAGAAATCTTGATCCAGGCTATACAAACTTTACTCAGTGGTTTTTGCCACCTGGATTAAGTTCAGACGGAAATTCATTTCCTTCGGGGCACACAGCAATGGGTTGGATGTTTATACCGTTGTTAATAGCGATTAAGGACCGTAAAAACACCGATCCACTTAGAATAATGACTATTCTTTTAGTAATCGGATGGGGTTTATTTGTGGGGCTCTCTCGAATTGCTGTTGGTGCTCATTATGCTTCTGATGTTCTCTTTTCAACTGGAGCGGCTACATTTGTAACGATATTTCTTTATACTAGATTTTACAAAAAGCAGAATAAATCAGATTAATCTTTTCCTAAATTAATTCTAATTTTTTTTAAATATATGTGGGTTTTCAGAGAGGAACAAGTTAAATGAAAGAAATTACTAAAAATGTCTACCATGTAGGCGATTCAGGCTGCTCAGTCTATCTAGTAAACACTAGCAGTGAAGAGGGTCTTGTTTTAATCGACTGTGGGATGAGCGTTGAATTAATAAAGAAAATGAGTAATTTAGGGTTAAATCCAAATGATATTAAACACTGTATTCTAACACATTTTCACATTGACCATACAGCAGGTTGTTCAGACTTGAAAAAAATGAATAAACAAGTTAAATTCTATGCTCACGATTTGGATGCAGATGCTATTGAAGAAAAGGGTCATGATACTAAAACAGCAGCCTCTTGGTATGGAGTTGAATATAAGCCAGTGAAATTAGAAAAAAGATTGAGAGGTGATTTGGAAAAAATTCAATTAGGCCAATATGAATTCCAGTGCATTCATACCCCTGGTCATACGCCAGGATCTATTTCTGTTCTAATTGAAGTTGATGATATCAAAATTCTGTTCGGACAAGATATCCATGGGCCATTCTATAAATCGTTTGGATCAAATCTTGATGATTATCAAAAATCAATGCAGAAGCTGTTGGATTTAAACGCGGATATATTATGCGAAGGGCATTATGGCGTAATAAAACCAGCTAGCGAAGTGAATCGTTTTATTAGGAGTCATATGGATAGTAATCAACCCTAACTTTCTTTGACATAAGTGTAAACTTACCATCTCACTCTATTTGAAAAGCTTTATATCCTTATAGAAATAATATTTCTTTACCTAAAATTTTAGAAATAGGGGAAATTTTTTGTTAAATTTATTATATGAATCGTTCAATCGGGCTACAAGAAATTTTGAATACGATTACATATTCATAGATAGTATTTTTCTAACAATTTGGATCACCATTTTGATAAAGTATAAGAAATGGAATCCTATTAAATTTGGAATAGGTACTGGTTTAATTATATATTTCATTGATGTAATCGTCTGGTTTAACTTACCAGCAGGCTCTAATTATCCTACGGGCACTTATATCAGAGAGTATTGGATTGGGGGTGTCTATATGCCTCGTCCTCTTGGAAATTATTTTTGGGCCAAATTTGGGGCAGATTTTATGATGACTTTTTCTTATTCGATGTTTGCCTTCGGTTGGCTATGGATTATGTTTGAAAATTTTGTAAAGAGAAACACGAAGGAGATTCTTATATTTACTTTAATTTTTTTTGGATCTTGGATCTTAATTCCCTTTCTCTCGTTCGGTATCCCACTAAATGACACCTTGGTTGAATCCGTACGGTATATGGATACTCAAATGGTAGCGTGGGCGATAAACATCTTAGTTGGGTATTTTATCTTGTTTCTTATCTATGGAACAAATAA
>JAUWDN010000202.1 GCA_030608765.1 Promethearchaeota archaeon | reverse complement strand
CTATTTTTACATCTATGGTACGCATTTCAATCTCCTTATAGGGTACATGAATCTTCAACAAACCTTCTTTATACGTAGTTTTGGCTTTTTCAGGCTCAACGGGACAACATAAATTATAAAATCCTGAATATTTCACTGTATCTGTCTCACCGGTAATAAATATGTATTCGGTATCCATTTTCAATTTAATTGTATCTTTATCAACGCCGGGTAAATACACTTCTATATCGAATCCGGTGCTCTCTTCGTTTTCCACAGCACACACTTGAGGATAGGCGATTAGCTTCGATGGTTTGTCTTTTACATGCTCTAATTCTGAAGGTTTTTCTTTTTCTAAAGTTTCAGACATTTATTTACACCTTAATTTATTATTCAATTTTATTACATTCAAATAAAAATTAAGAAATTTATATGTCAGTATGAATTTCGGTAAGGAGATTAAACATTTAATCAATTAGAATTAAGCGTTATATGGAGTTAAATTATAAAATATAAATTTTAACGCTGAAGTGGAGTTTAATATCATTTTGGGAGCAATTACAAAAACTCGGTTAACAATATTTTTTTATATTCTGGAGCTCTTTCTTCAAAGGGTATGTTTTCGCCTCCTGAATATACATCTAGAAACTCGATTTTGTGAAAAAAATCTGAAAACGGAATAACTACATTCGAATAATTGAAGTAATCATCATCATCATTGATTTTATCCTTTAAAATTGAAGGTTTTTTTTCTATAATTTCTAAACTCAAATTGATCAAAACCGTGTATTTTTTTAATATAGAAATAGTCCAGAGAAAAATAAAAACAGAGTCTCGACAAATTTAGTAAATTTTTACTTATTTTTGAAAGTGTTTTTACTTCTTTTTCTTCTCTTTATCTAACAATTTGACGAAGGAACTTCCTTCTTTAATTACATTCAAAATTAGATGGGTATTTGTCCGTCTTACATTAGGAGAAGCGTGAAGTTTTTTAATCATTTCGCTTAATTCCGTGCGAGTTTTAAAACGTGCAAACACGAGGGCATCATAATCTCCCGTGATATCGTAAACTCCAAAAACATTAGGATTCTCTGCGATTTCTCTTTCTACTTCAATCATTTTGCCTTTTGAAACAGTTATTTCTATTGTAGCTATAATGTCATATCCCAATTTTTCAAAATCAATATCAATTCCGTACCCTTTAATTATACCTTCTTTTTCTAGTTCTTCTATATGCTTTTTTATTGTTACGGGGGATTTTTCTAATATTTTAGCAATTTGATTATAGTTTTCCTTACTATTTTCGCTGAGAACTCCTAAAATATTAAGATCAACCTCTTCAACCGAAGGTTTCTTATCGTTCATAGTGATCAAAATGATATGATTTAATTTTAAGATTTCCTATTTCAGAACATATACACTTGATAAACAATATTTTTATTCGAATGCAACTTATTTACGATAACCATCTTATCTGTTTCTATTAAATATTTATACGGATGTTAATATTATGTTTGAAGAAGAGCTAAAAATAATCCCTGAACCTGTGAAAGTCTCATTAATTGAAGGTGGATTTTACCTCAATCAAAAAACTACCATTCAAGTGGATTTAGCATCTACAAGAAACGGTGAATATTTAAAACAAGTATTAGCTTTATTGTACGGGTTGAATCTAGCTTTTGAGGAGTCCTCTCAAAATAATGAAGGAAAAAGCTCAATAATACTTAAAACTTCTAATGAAAAGGAATTAAATAATTCTGAGGAGTATTCTCTTTTAGTTTCAAAAAAGAATATCATTATTTCTGCAACCACATCAGTCGGGGTCTTTTATGGCATCCAAACTTTGCTTCAACTAATCCATAATAAATCTTTGAAAGGAGAAAACATTTCTTCAGGATTTTCTATCCCTTGCGTCGAAATTGAAGATTTTCCACATTTTAAATGGCGAGGTTTCATGTTAGACGAAGCACGCCACTTTTTTGGAAAAGAAGTTGTTAAAAAAATCTTGGATATAATGGCCCTCTTAAAATTAAATACGCTTCACTGGCACCTCACTGATGATCAAGGTTGGAGAGTAGAAATAAAGAAATATCCACTACTTACAGAAATCGGCTCAAAACGGGAGGGAACAATAACTTCACAACGATTTCTTAGAAGCAATCAAAAGATTAAAGCCCCTATAGATGCAATTCCCGTATCGGGTTATTATACACAACAAGATCTTCGTGAGCTGATTCAATACGCCACTGAGCGGTTTATTACAATTATCCCCGAATTAGATTTTCCCGGGCACACAACCGCAGCTCTCGCGGCTTATCCCGACTTAAGTTGTACTGGCGGGCCTTTTAAAGTTAGTACTCGGTTTGGGATTCATAAAGATGTACTTTGCATAGGAAAAGAGAAGGTTTTTGAATTTATTCAAAATGTTTTAAACGAAATTATTGAAATTTTCCCTTCTAACATAATTCATATTGGTGGCGATGAAGCTCCTAATAGGAGATGGAAAAAATGTCTTGATTGCCAAGCTCGTATTAAAGACAAGAGCCTCGGAAGCGTAGATAATTTACAAATATATTTTACGAATAGAATTACAGATTATTTAGGCTCTAAAGGAAAACGGATAATAGGATGGAACGAAATTCTTAACGATGATCTTATTAATAACGCTTTATGTCAATATTGGATAAATAAATTTGATAAGGTTTTAGAACATATAAGGAAAGGGAGACAAGTAGTGATGTCGGAAATGAAAGCTCTTTATTTTGATTATCCTTACAGATTAATACCGCTCCATCAGACATATAACTATAATCCCATTCCAAGCAACTTAGAAGAAAAATATCATAAGAATATATTAGGCCTTGAAGCCTGTTTATGGACGGAGTATGTTAAAAATAAGGATAAGCTAGAATGGCAAGCCTTTCCAAGATTAATTGCTGTCGCGGAAACGGGTTGGTCGCCTAGTAACAAGAAGGATTTTGAATCTTTTCAGAGACGACTAGATGTCTTTCTCAAATTGCTTGATCTCTTTAAAATAAATTATGCTAAAAAAGAGGAGTATAATATATTTTAAAAACAAAAAATCACCACTCGGGTTGAATTTATATAAAAAACTTGATTAAAAGTTCTCTATGAGTGACGCTAAAGAAAAATCGAATGATCTTATGGTTCCCAATTTCTTTTATCGAAAGAGGGAGTGTTATGGGTGTGATTTAAAAAGACACAAACTTTTTTTGAGGGAATCTCCTAATTATATGGAATTATTCTGTAAAGATTGCTTAAAAAAGATTAGAAAAGAGTGAAATTTAAAGTCAAACAAGAAATTAAAATAAAAAAAAATTGAAATTTTGTTCATACCTCTTTTAGAATGGAGGGTATGACGTTCCTAAAATTCATAGTATCAACTAATCCTATGTTTACATCCGAAGATTTAACAATGTTTAACACGGCAATATCTGCTCCATTGAAGTAAGCTTTTCTTACCGAATCTTGGTTTAATCCCCCAGCAACGGAAATTAGCACGCCGTATTTCGAACGAACTTTATTAATGTCCTTGTATCTAATAATGCTCCTTGGGTTAGCTTCTTCGTCTCTACCCTTGTGAATTACCACAGCTTTTGGTTTATATTTCAAAGGCATTAATTTCCTCAAAGGATTTTCCTGACCAAGCATATCGATCATAGATAAAATTCCAAATTGTTCGCAAACTTCGTTAAAAAAATCCAGAGTTTCCTCTGGAGCGGTTCCGGCAGCGGTTACCGCATTTGCCCCTACGGAGTAGGCTAATCGAACTTCCTCATTTGCTCCATCTGTTACTTTCAGATCAGCAACAACTAAACCACGCCAAAGCCTTCTAATCAACCTAATCCCCGCTATCCCTTCTCTTTTAATGTAAGGTGTGCCAGCTTCAATGATTATGCGCGGATC
>JAUWDN010000114.1 GCA_030608765.1 Promethearchaeota archaeon | reverse complement strand
AGAGGAGTATCCCATTAATCTTTTGTGTGCTTTCTCGTTAATATATTCTATTTTCAAATCATCGTTTACAACGGTTATCAAATCGTGAGCATTCTCTGAAAGGAGTCGATATTTTTCTTCCGATTCTTCTATCTTTTCTTGAGTAATTTTCATCTCTGTAATGTCGTGTATTATACATCTTACTCCGATGACTTTACTATCTTTAAGAATTCGGCTTGCGTAAACATTAGCAAAAAAATGTGTTCCGTCTTTTCTCTTTAGTTTCAATGCTAAGGGTTTTACATATTCTCCTCTAAAGATTTGTTTAGTTTGTTTTAAAGTCAATTCTTTATCTTCCAATGATACAAATTGGAAAATATTCATACCTTCTCTGAATTCTTCATTTGTATAACCAAAAATTTTAGAGGCGATTGAATTTGTATAGGTTATCTTAAAAGCTAAATCAATTTCAAAAATAACTTCTGGAAGGGAATTAGCTAAATTTCTGTATCTTTCTTCAGATTCTTTTAATTTAGCTTCTGCAATTTTTCGTTCTGTTATATCTTGAGCTATACCTTCAATTAGAATCTCATTTCCAATCTTTTTAAGAGAATTTTGAACATTTACCCAAGCTATTGTTCCGTCCTTTTTTTTAATTTTAAAGTCATGTGGCTTTAACTTATTTCCTTTCAAAGCTAGTTCGTAGTTATTCTTAAAAATCTCTACTTGTTCGGGAGAATAAATTCCTAAATCCATGTATCTTTTTCCTATTACTTCGGTTCTATTAAATCCAAAGATTTTCTCACTAGCAGAATTAACATTCAAAATAACTCCTTTACTATCGGTAACCGTGAGAGAAATAGGCGATGATTCATATAAACCTCGATACCGTTCTTCAGATTCTTTTATCTCTTGTTCTAAATTCTTGCGTAGGCTTATATCTTCTGTTAAAACTTGAATATAACTTTTTTTATCAAGCTCTATTTTTGACCCGATGACATTAACCCAAATAAGTTTTTTATCTTTGTTATAAATTTGAATATCCTCAGGACCGAATATGCCTCCCTGGAATAAGTGTGTAAAAATCTTTTTCATGCGGATCATTTCCTCTGCGGGAACAATATAAAGTTCGGTAAATTTTAGATTAATTAAGTTTTCTCTTTCAAATCCAAAAAGATTTAATGTAGCAGAATTTGCTTCAATAATTTGACCATTCATATCTATTAGTACTATAGAAATTGGAGTATTGTCAAAAATTAGTTTATAATTATCTTGAGGGAGGAATGGACCCTCTACTTTATTATTAGGGTTTGTCAAAATTCTTAAACAATGAGAATCTAGTTTATTCTATTTTCAATTTATTAAATTAGTAAATTAATAAATTCAGTATTTTTTAATATTCTCTTTATTCTCAATGTGCGTTCGATTATCTTAGAATAAAAATTAGTTATGAATGTTTTTTGCGATATTCTGAATACTGATAAAGAACTTTCAAACATTTTGGTGGTGCGTCCCAGAAGTCAAAAGTTGGTAAATCGTAGGACATAAATTTTTGAAACCATGAAAACCTGTATGGAAAAGGTCCGCAGAAATAAACAGGGATAGAATACTTCTTCATTAATCTCTTTATAGGTCTTAAGACGGATCTATCTAACATGAGAGCCATATTTTTTAAATTTTCATCGATCACCATACCAGATTTTTCAATTGTTTCTATCACATCATCAAAGTCAAACAATCCCCATACAATAATACTATCAACTTCTCCAGATTTCATCAACATCTTCGGAAATTTGTAAAAAATATTAAAAAAGTTTACATCGAAAGTAACATCAATCGGGTTGTTCGCGCTCGCAGTAAAAGGTATTAATTCCGAAATAGCATCCTTTAGTTGTTTAGAAAATTCTGGAACCTCTAACCCATATAGTTCTGAAGACTTTGTCATCATTGAACCACTACCTCCTGAATCCGTAATAATTCCGACTCGATTACCTTTCATAAACACGTTGTATTTTTGCGCGAAGGATAATGTCCTCAAATAGTATAAAAAGTCTGTAATCGAATTAGTTGAAATTATACCAGAATCTTTGAAAACTGCGTCATAAATCTTTTGATCGCCGCTTAAAGAACCAGTGTGACTTTTGATCGATCTATTTGCTGCTTTAGTCCCTCCAGTATAAATTGCTACAATTGGTTTTTTAGGGGTAATTTCTTTTACTTGTTTAATAAATTCCTTTCCGCGTTTAATTTCCTCAATATAAAGCCCAATCACCTCAGTTTGGGGATCGTCCTTAAAGTAATCCAAAAAATCGACCATATCAATATTTCTTTCATTACCTATTGAAACCGATTTGCTGATATTCACACCCATTTCCCTGGCGTGCCAGAAAGTTTGGGCAGCTATCGTGCCTGATTGACTTATTATTGAAATATTTCCTCTTTTTGGGGTAGCGTATGGCCAAAAGGTATTAATGTAGGCATTTTGTTTTTCAGGAAATCCATACCATGCGTTATAAATACCAAGGCAATTCGGACCTATGAACCTCATGTTATATTTTCTTGTAATATCATCAATCTTTTTCGATAATTTAACTCCTTCTTCTCCAATCTCTCTGAATCCACCTGAAGTTATTAATAGGTTTTTAATTCCCTTTTCTCCGCATTCTTCCATAACTTGAGGGACCGCTCTGGTAGGCAATATAAGGAAGGCAAGATCAGGTATTATTGGTAGATCCATTACAGATTTATATGCCTTAAATCCTTGAACATTATCTAGCCGGGGATGTACTGGATAAATATTATTATTAAATCCACCGCCAGCTATTATGTTTCGTAGCTGCATTGAACCCATTGTGGTAAGTAAATTATTATTTGCACCAAATACTGCAATACTCCTTGGATTAAGAAATGAATTTAAGAAATGATCCTTGTTCAGTTCTTTTTCGTGGTTTTCAGTCAAATTTGAACCCAATTATTAGAAGGATTAGTATGTAAAATCTATTATTTCATAAAATTACCCATGAAATATGAGTTTTATTTATTCCTCCTTATCAACTTTTTAAAGTAAGTTTAAAAGTATAGATTTTATTATATATGAAGTTATCTCTAAAAAGGAAATAAAGGAGTTATCTATGCATGTAATTGCGTTATTTGGAATCTTACTATTAATATCCTTACGTGTAGTTGGATTAATTATCTCTATAGAATTTCTGCGTGATCTAAAAGAATCGAAATTTAAAATTTTAATTGTTGGATGGTTCATTTGGGTAATAGCCGGATTTTCTGCCCTGCATTTAGGTATTTTTGAAAATTCGTTTTTAACCGACTTTTTTCTTCTTATTAACGGTATAACCACATCAATTGCATTATTATTTGTTATGATGGGTTTATTTTCTTACTTTCGGGAATTATCCCCAAAAATTCTAACAATTTTTAGTATTACATCCGTATCTGTCCCCTTGATTGCTTTCCTATTGGGATTTTATTCTATCGCTTTTAATATAACTTCCCTATTCCTTTTCATAATTATAGCATTTTACGGTATTGTACCATTAAAAGATAGAAAGATTTTTAAAAACAAAATTTCAATCAAATCATATTATTGGTACTTATTTGTAATAATATCTTTTTATTCAGTGACCTTTAGCTATATGATATTCGTTTTCCAGGGATATTCTTTCGGTTTCTATTCTGACGAATTTAGTATCCCAATGTTTGTAAATTATTTTTTAGGTAATGTAAGTACAATTACTCTCATCATTTATTCTATTCACCTAGAATATGACATCTCCAAAATTCAAAAATTTAAGTTAAGAGATAAATATTCCCATGATTTGGGAAACCTTATCCAGGTAATTTATAGTGCTACTGAATTAGCTACTGGAAATGATGATTTAAATAAAGAAAAAGCTGGCAATTTAAATTTAATTCAAAAAAAATGTGAAGAAGCAGCCAAAATAATTAAAGATATTAGAAAAAATCAATAAATCTAAGATGGTTAAAAGTGGCTACGATTTTCCTCATTGACGATGATTCAAGTATAGTCACCCTTTTTGATAAGTATTTAACGATTTTAGGTCACGAAATCGTAGCTAAAGCTTATAATGGTGAAGAAGCGGTAAAATTATTTCATGAATTTCGGAAGATTCCCGATCTTATATTAATGGATCATCGAATGCCGAAAAAAGACGGCTTAACAGCAACAAAAGAAATTTTAGGGTTTAATAATAATAGTAAGATTATTTTTATTAGCGCAGATTATTCTATAAAAGATAAAGCATTAGCCATAGGAGCAAAATATTTTCTAGAGAAACCATTTAAATTAGATAAACTCTCACAAATTATTGAAAAAATAAGTAGGGAAAATTAATTTTTATTCATTAGCTCAATTTCAGCAGAATAACCGGGAATAACACCCTCATAGTTTACAATCTTTTTTTCTTTTAATTTCTTTAAAATCAATCTTACGCCTTCAAATTCTTCCTGGCATAAGGTTTGTAGTTCCTTGTAATTCAATTTTCCGCCGTTTTCTTCTAACTTTTTGATAATGAATTCTTCTTCTATCGAGAGTTCTGACATAATAACAAAGTTAAAACCTAGGTATTAATATTTAATTAAATTCATTTTTTACCTGTGCTGCCAAACCCTCCTAAACCCCGCTCGGATTCTGGTAGTTTATCCGTTTCTACGAATTCGTACTGATGAACTTTGCCTAGAATTATTTGGCATATCCTTTCTCCTCTTCTTAAAGTTACATCTTTGTTTGAAAGATTTACAACGATCGCCATCCATTCATTTCTATACCCGGTATCAATCGTTCCGGGAGAGTTTACAATAGATATGCCCTCCCATAAGCCTAAACCACTACGAGGAACGACCTTAAAGTAATATCCGTCAGGAATAGCAGTGGCAAAACCTAACGGACAACCAATTCGTTCTAAAGGCTTAAGCGTATAGGAGTCTGAATTAATTTCTATCAATTCTTTTTTACCGTCTTCGTTAACTATTTTCTTAAAACCCATAACATGGGCATCAGCGCCAGCATCACCTTTTTTTGACGGTTTAGGGACGACAACATCTTTATTAATTTTCTTAAAAGGTATAGTCAATTTCTCTGTATCCTTTTTCATCTTAATACATCTAATATTTCAGAATATAAAAAAGAGTTTTTATTAAAGAATAATTAAAACTGATAAGAAAAAATATTATAAAACCATCAATCATTAACAGAATTATCGCCGATTTTACTAATAAAATTATTATCAAGTGAGAAAGTATGATTATAACTG
>JAUWDN010000229.1 GCA_030608765.1 Promethearchaeota archaeon | reverse complement strand
TCAGGCGCTTAAAAGTTTGAGTAATAATTTAGAGCTAAAAAAAAGGTATGGAACTTGCTCCAAAGATTGCTATGGGGCATGTGTATTTATAGGAGAGTGGAACGATCAAGCTCCCGAGAAAAAACTTATAGGCGCCAAACCCTTAAAGGAGCATCCTTTTACTAACGGCTTTTTCTGTCCGAAATTAAATAACAGAGAAAAACTGCTTTATCATCCTCATCGAATAAAAAAAGCATTGATACGCTCGGGCTCAAAAGGTTCAAATTCCTTTAAACCAATTAGCCTTGAGAATGCGGTAAACATAATTTCGGAAAAATTAACAGCAATCAAAAACAAATTTGATCCTTCATCTATTGTAGCTGCTTATTATGCTGGAAATAGCGGTTTATTATCGCAATTTTCTCCAATTAGATTCTTCGGCAAACTTGGCGCTACAGTAACAACTGGTGGTATATGTAACGAAGCTGGAATTCATGCGTTAAGTCAGATGTTTGGTAATTATTCCACTACAAATCCTTTCCAAATTTACAACCCAAACAATAAATTAATTGTCGTTTGGGGGAGTAATTTAGCTGAACGAAATAATCACGCTTACTTCTTAGTTAAAAAAGCGATAAAAAATGGCTCACTTATTGTCGTAGTGAATCCAATTAGGAATAAATTAGTTGAGGATGCTACCCTATTTCTCCAACCTTTTCCAGGTACCGATTATCTGATTGCAAAATTTATTATGAATAAAATCGTAGTAAGTGGAAAATATGATAAAGATTTTCTCATCCAACATGTTGACAATTACAAAAATCTTATAGCAAAAGTTGAAAAGATTGATGAAAACAAAATTATTCAACAAACTGGTCTAACCCGTGAAATTTTAGAAGGTTTTACTGACCTACTCGTTAAATTTCAACATAAAACTCTGTTCATTGCAGGATTTGGACCCCAGAAGTATTTTTACGGTGGGAAAAATCTGAATGCAATTGCGCTAATCCAAATCCTCCTCGGGAATTTTGGAAAACTAGGTACAGGTTTTTTATTTTCTCAAAGCGGCTTTAATAAAGAATTTACAGCTCTACTTATGAATTATATCACTCATCCAAAATTATACCCTCCATATAACAAGATTCCACTGGTGACTCTAGGATCCTCTTTAAGCTCGAATAAATTTAAGATGTTATTTATATATAATCTAAACCCCGCGAGCTCTCTCCCAAACCAGACCATATTAAGAAAATCTTTATCCCGAGACGATTTTTTTGTAGTAGTATTGGACATGTTTTTAAACGAGACAACTAAATTTGCAGATATTGTTATCCCCGCAAAATTCGACCTTGAATGTTATGATTTTATAACACCTTATTTTTCACCTGGGATATCGGTAAATCAAGGAGGACCATGTCCATACTCGGATTGTTTATCAAATTACGAGTTTTTTCAGCTATTAGCTAAACAAAATGGATGGGGGGATGACATGCTTTTTCAAGAAACTCAAAAAGAGATATTCGAAAAGTGTGTTGAACTGCTACCTAAAAAAACTCAACAAAGTTTTAAACTAAATGGATACTATATCCCGTTCGGAATTAATGCTATTCCTTTTGAAGATTTAAACTTTCCAACTTTCAATGGGAAAATTCAAATTCGAAGTTCAGATTTGGAAATATTTGACCCCAAGCTAGAGTATCTCTTACATCGAAATCAGAACGAGTTTTATTTACTCTCTCCGGCTCATAAAAATTTCATACACTCTCAAATGGGCGAAATTCATAGAGAATTCGAGAGTGTTTTCGGCAAAATCTTTTTAAATCCCTATGATATTGAATTAAGCGGGCTAAAAATACACGAAAATATACTAGTTTCTAACAAATTTGATGAAGCGAAATTTATCTTAGATCAAAATAGTGCTTTAAAACCAGGAATTGCTTTAATTTATTCCGGTTTACCCTTTGCTAACACACTATATGAGAATGTTAATTTTTTCACTTCAGAAAAACCTGAGGAATCAGAGCTTTCAGGAGCTTACTTTTCTGTGATTGTAAAAATATCTAGAATTTAAGCGTCAAAGTGTCTCAAAACAGAAGTAAAATATAATAAAAAAAAATGTATTTTATAGATTTTTTAAGTAATTTGACATTTTTTCAGCGATTTTTGTAGCTGCGTAGACTTGTGTTTCTATAGTCTGAGCTCCAAGATGAGGTGTAAGAATTAAGTTCCCTTCACACTTAATTAATTCCGTATCTTTTAAGGGTTCCTCTCTAAAAACATCTAATGCGGCTCCGCTGATTTCTTTATTTATTAAGGCATTAATTAAAGCTTTTTCTTCAACAAGCTTTCCTCTAGCAGTGTTAATTAGTATAGAATCTTTTCTCATCAGTTTTAAGTTTGTTGCATTAATAGTTTTCTCTGTCTGAGGCGTTGCGGGGAGGTGCAAAGATACAATTTGTGCTTCTTGAAGTAATTCATCAACAGAAGAATAAATCTTACATCCTATATTTTTAGCTTCTTTCACAGCTTCAGGTCCTTTACTAAATCTTGAGTAGACGCCGACTTCCATTTCTAAAGCCACTGCTTTTTTTGCTAGTTGTTTTGCAATGTTCCCAAAACCTATTAAGCCTAATTTCTTCCCTTTCAGCGTATAACCGAGATATTGTTTTTTGTTCCATTCTCCATTATGCATAGTTCGATCCGCATTTGAAATATTCCTAGCTAATGTAAACATTAAACCTAAAGCTAATTCTGCTACAGAAACGGAAGGTGCTTCTGGTGTGTTTAAAACTTCAATGTTTAATTCCGCTGCTTTTTCTCTATCAACATTATCTAACCCTACTCCGGCTCTGCCAATAGCTTTAAGGTTTTTTGCGTGTTCTAAAACCTCTGCCGTTAGCTTGGTTCGAGAGCGTATGACAATTCCATCATAGTTTCCAATTTCTTTTTTAAGCTTTTCATTGGTTATTTCAAAATTTTTAACGACTTCGAACCCATTATCCTGAAAAATTTTAACTCCTTCTTCTTGAAGTTTGTCACTAATCAAAATTTTCATATACATCACTATTATTACTTTAAATTAGATTGACAATATTTTAAGTACAATTATGCTTAAAGAACTTTTGTTGATATCATTAGATATCCTTAATGATCCTAATTAATGGATCAAGTAAAAAAATCACTTAAATTATTGATAAAAAAAGAATAGGTTAAATAAATTAATTTTATTGGTTCAATCTTAAGTCAGATACGATATCAGTTAGAACTTTTAGCATTTCTTCAAGTTCTTTTACTGTTATCTCACCCATATGACCTATACGGAAAGTTTTATTTTTCAAGTCACCATATCCATTGACAATGCGATAGCCTTTAGTTAATAGCGTTGAAACCATTTTCGCAATATCGACATTTAAGGAATTTCTCATAGTAGAAACTGTATTCGATTCATACCCTTTTTCCGGAAACATTTCAAAATTAGCATCCCTTGCCCACATTCTTGTGCGCTTTCCTAGTTGGATGTGCCTTTCAAATCTTTTTTCTAACCCTTCGTGATTTAAGATAT
>JAUWDN010000057.1 GCA_030608765.1 Promethearchaeota archaeon | reverse complement strand
AATGATTGTAATGCAATTTTACACGAATTATTCATATTTTGATATTAGGCGGAAGTTAAACCCTGAAAATTTAGCTTTATTTGTAAAATGGAAGAATTACAGGCAGAAAATATTAGGATGGGGAGTTTATGTTCTACTTTTAGGTAGCATTCTCAATATTTTGGCACTTATCGGGTTAGAATTTCATATTATTTTCTTGATTTTAAGCCTTACCACCCATTTACTAGCGTTATTTGATAAATATGCTTTAAAGTTTTTAGGAAAGGCATCGAATTTCTTTATAAGCTTTTCTTGGATTATCTTGATTGGATTTTCGTTCTTATTTTATCTTGATTGGATTTCTATATTCTTTATCCAGATAATCCCGATAATCATATTTCTCCTAATAATTCAAATCGCCTACTTATTTAGATTATTGAAAGATTGGGAATTTATCAAATCAAACCAATTAAAAATTAATGTTTCTCTTGTGAAGTTGGTATATTTTAACTTAATCACTTGGCCATTATATTATATTAGCCTTAATTTTTTCATTTCATTGAACTTAGTTCTCTTATCATTTATTGTTTTACTTGGATTGACATTCTTGGACGCCTACATTAAAGCGATAACCGAAAAGGTTAGGAAGAATCTAAGGGTTACCAGTTTCATCCTAACTGAAGTTTTGTTATCTTCTGATATATTTTTAGCGTTAGAATTTTTTGTGAAGCCCAATTTAATTCTTAATCTTAGTCTTTCTTTGTTTTTCTTTATGATTGTCAATTTAGTGTTATTTAAACCCTTTAAACGTAAGAAATTAAGCTCTTTCCTCTATTCTTTAGTTTTGTTCTTGTTGTTAAGTATAATTACGTTTAACATATCATCATCTGGCTGGAGTTTCTCATGGATTTTTATAGGATTTATGTTGTATCTATTTGTTTTTATGCTAGAAGAATTGAAAGCTTTCTTAAACAATATAGTAGACAATTTAAGATTGATATTTATAAAGTTAAAGAACGTTCTTCTAAGCGCATATTATTCGTTTATCAATTTCTTAAAAAATAACATTAAAGTTATAGAAATTATTCTTTGTCTGTTCGCGGGTATGACAGTGGGAATAGTTTTTTCCGATATCGTTTTAATTTTGCTAAGATGGGATCATGCAACCTTATTAGGTTTAGCGTCTTCTGGAATTTTAATTTCTTTACTCCCCCCCAAGAAGACTGACGATGTAGATCTAATTTTTAAGAATAGAATGCAACGTTTTATAACTCTTTGGATCAGCTTTACAGTATTTATATTTACACTAATAATACCATATTATGTTACATCACTTCTCTTAGGTATAATTCTGATTCTTTCATCTATAATTTTATTAGGAGCAATAGTGGCAATTTACATATACAGAATTGAAAAAAAACAGAAGATTTCAATCAAGTGGAGGTTTTATACAACAATAATTTTAATAACCCTCTCCATTATTTGGGTTCTGTTAGTAGTTATTTCTTATTTTGTTGAGATCAATGTGTAATTTTTTTCTTTCCATTCTTTTAGAAGTTTTTTGTATTTGCTTGTCGGCAAATACCAATTGAATTGATTAGATGTTGATTTTTCTTTACATATTTAGCTGAATGGTGATTTTTACGAAAACTCAATTCCCAATCGAAGTAGAAATTTGATTTTGACATTTTTCAGGTTTTTAAACTTTTACTTATTTGTAAAT
Source organism: Promethearchaeota archaeon (assembly GCA_030608765.1). The sequence goes on along the minus strand of JAUWDN010000057.1, from coordinate 5,130 downwards.
GGTATAAAAAAATGTATTCAAACCCCTTTAGATTTTTACGACATTTTCGTGCTTAAAGAACGAAATTGAATATGATATTAAAAAAGAATTTAGGATTGTAAAAGGAGTTTAGTTAAAAGATTTTTTAAAGGTTTCTGTTCTTCCAATTCTTTAAATGTTGTTTGAAGTCATCATCTGTCATTCCTATTGAATTTAAATTCCTTTTTTTCATAGATTTGATTTTTAAAGTGCTTTCAGTAGAGTTACTTTTAAAGCCTAACGACCAATCGAAATAAGAAACTACTTTTGATGACATAATCAAAATTTAACATTAGACAAAAATAAAGGGATACAGACTGCAAATTTACTAAAAAATCACTCATAAAATGAAAGAGAAAATTGAATATTAATAGAAGTTTTAAGTGAATATTATGGAACAAAATAACAAAACTAATATTTTAAATGTTCGAGATTGGATTGTTCTTAGCACTACTATGATTGCAGCTGTCTTAACAATCCTCGCTTTAATATGGCAGGCGCGTCCTTCGACAGGTATCGTCAGTGTAACATTCTTATTAATGCTTTCGTTCGTTTTTTTCGTGAATTCTGTCTCATCTAACTCTAGAGCCCATTATGAAGCCAAAGTGGGAAATATGTCAAAAAAGAAAATTAATAATTTTATTACTTTTGCGGAATATTCGTTTGGATTCGGATTCACTCTGGTTATTAACGCGTTTTCTATCCTGGGTTATGTATATCTCTTAGATTTTATGGGAAGAGAGCTTTATGTATTGATCTTACCGGTAGCATTCCTTCTAACGGCATGGGTTATGATGATAATTTATAATTGTATAAACTATTCTGGAAAAGTATGGAAAGGTTTAAGAAGTTTAAAGCGTAATCTTTGGACGTTAATAGAAATAATTTGTTTAATTTTTATAACACTCGATTTTTTTGGGATAATTGTAATCCCCTAACTTTTTTTTTATTAAATTAGAGATGTGAACTTGAATGCCAGCAAAAGTAGATTTTAAAAAAACCCTAAAAGAACTATACCAACCCAGTTCTAAGGAAGTTGTTGATACAAAAGTCCCTGAATTGCAATTTATTATGATTGACGGAATAGGATCACCAGGAGATGCTCAAGAATATTTGGACGCCCTTGCTGTCTTATACCCCGTTGCATTTAAAATTAAATTCTTAAGTAAAGCCAAAGGTAAGGATTATGTGGTTCCTCCACTCGAGGGTTTATGGTGGGCAGATGATATGAAAGACTTTATCGAAGGAAATAGAGATAAGTGGAAATGGACAATGATGATAATGCAACCAGATTGGATCACTAATGAAATGTTTAAAAAAGCAATAGAACAAACTCAACAAAAAAAACCGGAGTTATCGAAACTACTCCCAAAACTCCGATTAGAAAAGTATAAAGAAGGAAAGGTGGCTCAAATTATGCATGTAGGACCGTATTCAGAAGAGGGTCCTACTGTCTTAAAGGTGCACGATTTCATTCAAACTAAAGGTGGGGCTTTTGTTGGCCATAATCAGAAACATCATGAAATCTATCTTAGTGACCCAAGGAAAGCTAACCCAGCAACTATGAAAACTGTTATAAGACAACCATTTAATTAATTTCTTTTTTACCTATAATAAACGCAAAAATTGAATTGTATTAAGTAAACCTACATTTGAACTTCGTTTTTTTGCATTATGCTTACATTTTTATATTTTATTTTGCTAGCATTAGATAAGTAAACTCCCGCTTATAAAATTCATGAGCTTTTTTAAATGACCTTCTTCAATAGTTACAATCTGCTAAGCAGGATCACTTCTATAATTCAGTGACCAAATGTGAAAAAACCACGATGTGAAAAATGCGGACGGGAAGTTCACCCCGCCAAATCCGCTATACAAAGTTTTGATACGATTTTCTCAGAGATTCCTTCGTATTGTCCTAACTGCGGAGCGGAACTTTCAGATACAAAGCAAAAACAAGTGGATAATTATACAGATTATCTTTCTATTCTTAAATGTATTCCCATAATAGGGTTCATCATTCTTATTATAATTCTAGTAATGATATATTAAATATTGTAAGTTAGTACAGGTAATATAAATTTAGACATTCCATTATTAATTGATAATCCATCTCCTAAATTGATAAATGGAAGTGGACAAAACAAAAGTTTTGTTGTAAAAAGGAAAAAGGTTCAAGAAGTTGCAACAAGCTTTCTGATGGGTTTTTGCATGGTATTGTAGCAATGTAATTTAAGATTGTTCAACAAGTTCGAAAACTTTTCGTCCAATCCATATCCGAAGATATACCAGGCTCCCAGAGAAGCTTGATTTACCATTTTCAATACGGTTAGGTATTTCAATTGGTAGCATTACATTGATTGCGATACCTTTTCCTATGATCGCACTATCAAGTATGACCTGATGGAATAAGCAATTAAATCCCCGGAGGAATTTGTTGCGAGATATTGCCATTCCTTACGACGTAAGGTCGCTAGAGTTTGGGTATAAATTTTTTTCGTCGGCTTCATTTATTCGATATAGCACGATAAATCCTTTTGATTAGATTTCCTCATGATATCCGATTTTACTAGTTCATCAAGCTCAGGAAACTCGAAAGGAAAAATGTTCTCAAAGGCTCTTTTAAGCAGTTCGACATATTTCTTTTTGTCATACTGATGCTTTTTCTCGTCATAAATATCTGTAAGAATGACTTTTTTTTCGGGGAATTTAGGATCAGCATCAGCATTGAGTATAATATATCGAACATTTTTACCAGGTGTTACTACGACACCTGATCGTTCTAGTTGTCTTGCAGCAACAGCTTGATACGAATTTACCTTGTATTGTGAAGGTTTTTTTGAAATTCTTTGGCGAATTGTAAGTTCTTCGCGCGAAATTTTACCAGCTTCTATCTTGTCTATGTAACGATAGAAAATTTTCTTTGCTTTTGGGATTCTTCTCATAAATTCTTTGACAGAACTTGCACCCTGAAAAACATCGATAAAAGCATATTGAGCGTCTTTAACTATTTTCGGTACGTCTCTGCGCCGAACTTCAATTCCTCGCACCTTTACTTCTCCGTCGCTTTTAATCCCCCAATAGTGACTTAGAGCCGGGATGTCTGGTTCTGCACGAGAGGGAAGGAAAACGATAACATTATAGCGTCCATCCCAACTCATAGGAATACCTACGCTTTTGGTGATTTCTTCAGCGACCTCCTTCGTTACTTTTTCGAACTCTTCAGGAGACCGGTTTTCTCTGTCTTTTAACCAAATCGAATCGACAATTCCATGAATAATTTTGCAGCCATGTTCTTCAGCAATCTCAGCAGATCGCATTAGAAATTCCCTAGCAAAAGCACAAACTGTCTGATGCGCTTCAATCTTCCCAAATCGAGCATTTTTAAAACCTAAATATCCAAAACTTACTACAAGCACCCATTTAAGAGCGATGTCAGTGAAGTTATAGCGGACGCTTCCAGTTTTGCGCACATATGCTTTGTATTTCAATCTTTTTTTTAGTGGTAAGCTAATAGATTTTGATATAATACCTTCCCTTTTTGTGCAGATGTGAAAATCCAATCCCGGAACTTTTATACCAGTGCCATCGTCTTTACAGCACTTACAATTTATAGTCTCTGATGAGATGTTAAAGTTGGCCATTAAAGAAGGATACATCGAGGAAAAATCTAGTTCTACTACTTGGTCAAAAACTCCAATAATAGGTTCGAAGATATGGCCTCCACGATCGCTTTTAATTAAGTCCATTCCAGTGTTGAAACCTTCAGGGCTCTTTTTGAAGGGAGGGATCAAATGATCAAGTTTGTAGGCATTATAAAACTGTATTGATTGGAGAGCACCTCCAATGGTTATGCGACTTAATCTTTGGAGGGAAATTCGCGATATCCGGGCAACTTCAATAACCCCTGGGATATTTCCTTCAGTAAAATGGAGACTAGCATATGTTGTTGTGTCTAAATGAAATCTGCCACTTAAATACACCTGAGTCCTTGAGCGTCGTCTAATTATGCCGTAAGACATATAATGGTCCGAGCCCCCAGAAAGCTCAAAGATACACTTTGCTAAAGGTTTTTTATCTCGAGATAAGTAAAGATCTTTCGTTATTCGATTCTCTGAGGCACGAGCAACCAAATATGGAAAGAGAAATTCGTCTCCGTTCTGCGTAAGGATTATATCAGGGTTAAGACGGTCAATTACTTTGCTTATTGATCTTATTATTTCCGCTTCATTTGTCTTGTCGATTCGTATTCTCCGTTTTTTATATCCATCTGCGCGAGGTACATTATCTTCGTCATTTTCGACAATGCTGATTTCAGCGTAAGAAATAGGATCGTTGTAATATGGTTTTATCCCTTGGTGCTGAATTTTCACATCTAACCAAACGGCTCTTAATGGAGGCAAATCATAGAAAAGTTTTTCGTTATCGTCCAGCAGATCTAAAGAAATAAGGCGTAAAATATTTACCTTCTTTCCTTTATCCTTTTCGACTTTGATTTTAAATTGGCAAAAGGACATGGGGAATAAGTCGTTAACATAGAAGTACATTTGAGTAATAGGAAGATCTGTATTGTATAAAGTAAATAGTCCAATCTCATTGACCTCTTTAATAGTTTTCTTAAACATTGATGGTTTTTCGACTGTGACGCCAAGAACTCTCGATTTTTCATGGTCTTCCAACTTCACATACTTTTCACAGATTCGCACCTTTTTTACATTTTGATTCTGAGCAAGAATATATTGCATTCTCTTAAAGTCGTTACCAACATCATCTTTAGGAACAGCAAAAAATTCAGGAGAGAATTCTTGGAATATTCTAATTACTTTACGCTCTTCCTCAGTTTTTACCCAAAGGATAACTCCTTCGCTGTAAGTAGATACATCTAGAAGCCATCCCTTGAAAGCCGTTTGTGAGTCCACTTCTACTCTTTTCCCTTTATTATTTCCTCTAATTCGCGAAGATTACTCTTCAATAACTCAATCTTTTTTTCTTGTTCAAGTGCAAACGACATAAAAAGAATCTCGGAAAGCATTGGACGAGCTGCAAGACTGCCAGCATCAGCATGAATTCGCGCAAAATTCATTAATCTATCAAAGATTTTTCGATCTTCTG
>JAUWDN010000110.1 GCA_030608765.1 Promethearchaeota archaeon | reverse complement strand
GTAGGAACTTCAACAGTATCGTCTGGAGCTCCAACGGCTACGACATTGAATGAAGTAATCGTCGAAAATAAGATCATTAGAAAAATTGTGCCTAAGAGAATTTTACTTAATTTTTTCATTTTTTTTTTTCTCTAAATTGTTTTAATTAATACAAAATAAAGACATATAAAAAGGATTGAGGAATAACATTCTCCCATTGAAAAGATATAGAAATTTCGTGAATTTAGAAGCGACATTTAACATTTGTGTATAGATTTAAAAAACCGTGTAATTGAGAGATAATGAAAAAACTATTTAGCTTTTTATTCTCAAGGATACTATTTTAAAGCATTTTTAAATGCAGGATGAAAGTCCCAGAAAAATGAAGCTTCTTTATCCTTAAGTTTTAATATAATCATTTTGGAAATATTATTATAGACTTTAAAATATTATAAAAATATTAAAAAGAAATTCAGATTAGATTTATTAATAAGATAATATGAATTATAACAAATTTTAATTTTAGAATGGAGAAAAGCAAATGAGCTTAAAAGAATTTACGAAGGAAATTTTCACGAGATATGGTTTCACCGAAGAGCAAATCAACGTTTACATCGTTTACCTTAGAGTGCCAAGAGCAACATCGTCTGAGGTCTATCTCTCCTTAGCAGAAGAACATCCAGAGTTGACATATGAATTAGTTCTTGAAATTACTGATTGGTTAGTCGAGAAAGGCTTTCTTAAAAAAGTAACTGGGATTGTAGATAGATATATTCCTTTAGAACCATTCTTTGAATTGTATATTGGAGAATCTAAAATCTTTAGAGACGAAATTGGTAAAATTAAGGACTCGATCTTAGGGGATCAATCAAATCGATTTGAAAAATTAGAAGCTATTCAAGAGAAAAGTATAAATGAGGTAGTAACTGCTGTTGATGATCAACTTAAGACTTTTTTTGATGATTCGGATACTAAAAACAATAATAAAAGAGACAGAATTAATAGCTCAAGAAATCGATTCACAGACACTTCAAAGACTTTGGAAGAAAATATACATTCCATTATGAATACCCTAAATTCTAATATCAAAAATATTAGCGATACTAGAGTAAAAGAAAACGAATCTATGGTGAATAAAACTAAAGACGGTTTAACTGGTTTAATATCAAATTTATTAACAGATTTTACAAAAAGAGTAGAGGAACTAGAAAGGGAATTAAAAAGCGATTTGGATGATCATGTTGATAGGCATCAAACTATCGCTAATGATCTCAAACCAAGAATGGAACAAATTCTCGAAAAATATCTTGAACGCATGGATAAAATAGTTGTCGATTTGAAAGATAGAATAGCAAATCTATTAAAAGAACACTTAAATCACCTAAAAAATACAACGGACACGCTTCAAACGGATTTAAAGGCTACAGTTGACGAAAGACATAGAGTATTGACAGATCAAACCAACGATTTTAAAAGCATGACATTAACACTAATTGATAACCTTTTAGAACACGCAAATAGATTTACAGATTTTACTCAAGATATGGGGAAAAAAGGCTTTTTCTGGATGGGCAAAAAGAAAAAATACAAAGCAAGGCATGAAACAACTATTCAAAGTATCTTAAAATACACTGAACCGATGAAGGATGACTTTACGACCACGAGTGAGGATTATATTAAAAATACAAGGGAAACAACAGATAGTTTAAAATCAGATGTTACTGAAATTATGACAAAAGAGAATGATAATGTTGTTAATGAAACTACAGACCTTGATCACAAAGCTCAAGAAACAATTAACGTTCAATTAGAAACGCTAGCGGCAGATATGTCTGGCGAAATTGACACTACTCTACAAAATGGCGTAAAAGATTGCTCTGATACAACGATTAAATTGAAAGATTCTTTAGAAAACTCGCTTAAAACTCATCACAGACAATACGATGAAGCGATTAATAGACATAAAGAGGAATCATTAAGGCATTATGGTGAGTATGACATTGATGTTAAGAGAATTAAAGAGGATTGGATTAGGGATCTCGATGACAAATTTACAGGGGGAAAACGAGACACTTCGGATAAAATAACAGCTGAGATTAACCTATGGGGTGATGAATCAGCAGATTTGGATAGGAATTTAAGTGAAATGTTAATAGACCACAAATCCAAATATGAAGAAAATGCGAAAACCTTACAAAATAGTCTCTCTACTACCACTCGAGATACTATTCAGAATATCAAAGATGCAATAGCAGATTTCACTCTTCAATTTATGAATTCTATTGACGATGGTACCGAGCTTGCTGAAAAAAATGAAAATAAACTTAGCGATATACACATCGCTTCAAGTTCTATCCCAGAAATAGAAGATATTACTACTTGGCAAGTAGTAGGTCGAGACGCTTTAATAGCTGCTATAAAAGACGCTATTTATAGGGTTAAATCTTCCATCATTATTGTAATGCCCTATGTATTACCTGAGATTTTACAAGTTATAAGCGAATACGCTTTTCAGAAGAAATCTGTGCGCTTTATGCTTACATCTCGTTTCGATATGAACACCTATGGTGATATAATACGTAAAATGATGGGGTTGGGAAACATCCAGTTCAGACAACTTAGTGGCGCTGGCGATTTCTTCGCACTCACGCGAGACGCAGAAGAAGTCATCATCGGTCCTGCAACAGAGAAAGAAGGCGAAATGATAAGTGTAGTGTCAAATCAAACTGCCTTCAGTATTTTGTATAGTCAGTTTATCGGTCCAATCTTCCAAGCTAACAGTCGCCCAATTAAATAAGAGGGAATTAACTAGAATCTCAAACCGGATAATTCAATATAAGATTTATTTTTTATCTTTCTTTTTTTACCTTTTTCAGAAAAAACGAGTACTTTATTGCATTTTTGTGATTAAATTATTGAAAAACATTCTTTACTTATTTTTTTGCTAATCCAAAAAAGGTAGAATTAATCAATTTAGATGATCTAACCTTCCATAAATTTTAAATTATTTAGGAGAAAAAAGGTAAAGTAAAAAATAGGTTTGTTTAATTTAATCCCATTTAGCCTTTTTTACAGAATTATCGTCATCTTCTGTATGAATTCTCTTCAAGTCAATATCAGAATAACCTGGAATAATATTGAGTAATCTCCTCGTGGAATTTTCAACATCCTTAGCCGATGTAATGAACCTTCCTACTATTAATATATCTGCTTTCATATCTAATGCATATTTGGCAGTATTTGGATCAATTCCTCCTGCGACAGCAACTAAAACGCGATCTCGTCCGGATGCTAATTTCTGGTCTTTATATAATTCCTTAATCTTAGGAATTGCAGCCCATCTTGCTTTTTGAGCGGCATTTGAGGATTCTGAACCAGCAGCTTGTTCCACATCAATAGCTCGATGTAAAATGACAACATCAGGGACCTGCTTTAGCTTGCTTAGTTTTGCGATAGGATCATCTACTTCCATAGTGTCAACAAAACCATAGATTCCTAAACGATTTGCTTCTAAAAGGAATTTATCAATAGATGAGGGAGCCGCTAAACCACTTGCAACAACGGCATCTGCAGTCGCGTCAAATGCGAAATCTACTTCTAATTTTCCTACATCCAGAGTTTTTAAATCTGCAACGATGAATTTCTGTGGGGCGAGCTCCCGTATTTTTTTGATCGCTTCCATTCCGTACTTCTTGAGAAAAGGTGTTCCGATTTCTAAGATAATTCTGTCACTCTTTGGTAATTGTTTTACAACTTTCAAGTGATGTTCAATATTTGGGTGATCCATAGCAACTTGGATATATGGGGGTCTCCAAAGCCTTGGTACTCTGATTCCAGCAACAGGGTGTTTTGCTCGATCTTTATCGTAGAAAATTTTCTCAATTGGCGGGTAATTCTTTAAAGCTCTTTTAATCGCTAATTTTGTTGCACTATAGTTGTATTGATAGATTCTCCTATAATCCTTTGCTTCAGGGTGAATGAAGACGCTCACAATAAGTAACCATTCATCCAGTTTATTCATAGGTATTATATTTTCTTCTACTGCATCGGCTATTGCTTTAGCAACGGCAGCTTGAGCGGGTCCAAAAATCTTGTTTGCTTCTTCCATTTTTGAAATTGTTACTTTAGGTATTACAAGGCTAATTGGTTTTGTAAGAAGATTTGGTCTTATGCATGCTAGAAGTCCCCCATGTCCTATTGAAGGAGAACTAAGTGCATTTGCAAAAGATATACCAACGGGACCATCTTTTGAACCAATTATTAAATCTATATGTGCTAAGTTTTCTTCAGCACCCAAAAGGGCTTCCCCTATAAAGTAGTCACTTTTAGCCATAATAAATACAGCGCCTAATTTTTATTTATTTTTTTGTATGTTTTAGATATTATAAAATAATTCTTTACTACATTAAATTAGAGTTAATTCTCCATTATTAAAATTATCCTTCCCCTATTTAGAAAAAAACCTATTGTAGATAATTATTTATATTAAGATTGTTATGTTCTTTAGAGAATACAGAATTATATTTTTCTGTAGAGGTGTGAAAGTTTAAAATGTCAAACGCATTATCTGAAGGAAGATATCCTAGACAACCAGATAGAATAGTTGATTTAACGATATGTAAAGAAGATTTTAGAAAATTTAACGATAGAAATGGGAATATAGTATTAGAATATCTAAGCACTTTAATTAAAGACCTAGAAAAAAGCGGATTAGATCCAGATTTCTATAAAAGACAGAAAGAAAATTTGGAAGAAGTAAAATCCTTAGTCGTAAAAGGAAAAGAAACAGTCGCGTTTAATCTTTTTACGAGGACATTTCCTTATTGTATGCCTCACAGATCAATACTTTAAGGTTGGCCAAATAATTTTTCCGTTTCTTTAGCGATGTTAAGTAGATTGCTGAGTTTCTTCAAGTCTAAATCTTTAGTTTCGAAAATGATATGTTGACAATCGTATTTAGTGTAATCATTCTCTACAATTTTGATTTTAAAATAATCTTTCTCGTCCCATAAGCGAGAACCGGGATATGGCGTGGCTGCAAAATAATTAATCCTATCATCTTCATTAAACGGTAAATTTTTGATGAATTCAACTGTTTTATGAAAACTAATTTCAGTTTCACCGGGTAATCCTAATACAAAGTACGCTTGAATAGGAATATTGACCGCTTTCAAGTGTCTTATACCAGTCACTACTTGTTTTGGATCTTGGTACTTCAAATTGTTTTTAAGAACTTCGAGACTTGCAGATTCAATTCCAGTCGCAACTAACCGACAACCTGCCTTTTTTAACAAATTTGCATCTTCAGAGGTAATTGTATCGACTCGTAATTCACAACCCCATGGAATTTTAATATTGTTGTCGATAAACAATCTACAAAAATTGTGGAAGAAAGTTCTATTAATGTTAATATTATCGTAAAAGTTGATATAGTTATAGGTTTGATATGTGGCGATAT
>JAUWDN010000124.1 GCA_030608765.1 Promethearchaeota archaeon | reverse complement strand
ATATGATGTACTTCGCGAGAAATGTCCTTTAAAAACCGAATTTATAGGAAGTGGAATTGACATCACTTTTGTGAGAGAAAATACTGAAGGGCTCTATAAGAATGTAGGTAATTTGGAAGAGAATTCAGCTCAGAATCTAATGCTTTATACCAGAGACGGTTGCGAGCGGATTATTAAGTTTGCATTTGAATATGCAAAAAGAAAGGACCATAAAATTGTTACCTCCGTTGATAAGGCTAATCTTTTGAACACAAGTAAACTATGGAGAAAAATTTTTCACGAAATGAGTGGAAGCTATTCAACTATAGAAACAGAGGATATTTACATCGACGCATTTACCCAGTGGCTAATAAGAGCCCCTCATAGATTTCAAACTGTAGTCACAGGAAATATGTTTGGAGATATCATAAGCGACGAAGGGGCTTTCCTTATAGGAAGTTTGGGAATGGGCTCAAGTGGAAACATTCATCCCGGGAAGGTGTCAATGTACGAACCAATTCACGGCTCGGCCCCTGACATTGCTGGAAAAGGAATTGCTAATCCCATAGGAACGATTTTAAGTGTAAAATTAATGTTCGAAGAATCGTTTAACTCGCTTGAAATAGGAAATAAAATCGATAATGCAGTAGAAGCGGCTTTACAGGAAGGTAGAACTGTAGATATAGAAAGTAAAAGTTTAAAAACGCTCTCAACTGTGGAACTGGGAGATTTAATCGCTAATAAATTAAAAAGCAGATTGAAAGCATAAACAATAATTATTTTAGCCTTCTTGTGCTAACAATAAGCTCTAACATGAGTATAATGTGATCGTATATTTTTTCTCTGTAATCGGTACCAATTTTGAGGAAGAGAACTGATACAATTTTCTCTTCTAAATCCTTGTCGATAACAAATTCTTCCATCAATTGTGGGTAGTTTTTATCGTCGGAAACTCGAAGCCCTACAATAACAGCTCGTTTTTTCCTTAATTTTATGATGATTTTCATAAGAGTCTCTTTCCATTCTGGATCAATGTGTTCCTTACCTCGAGCGTCAAAGATTATAAAAACACCATCCGAATTAGAGAGATTAAACTCGCTGTAATTATAACTACTTATTATTAACCCATTTTTGTAGGGATATAATTTCTCGTTGAAGTTATCTTTTAACTTCGAGTAATCGCCTAATTTTTCGATATTCACTATTGATTGGAAACCTGGATTCCAATTCAAATTTTCTGTAATAAATGTTAATTCTAATATAACTAGTTCTTTCAAAGTCGAATTAATCGCTTCGATTAAGCTTTCGTAAATCATATCTTTTTCCTTTTTCTTACTTTTGATGATATAATGATAAGCTATTAATTCAAAGGCGTCTTTAACATTATTTCCTGTGAGAGCGCTCGTTTCAATGTATTCTATGCCATTTTCTGATAGTGATTTTGCTAGAGCTTCTCCTTCAGCGGTAGATACTGCTCTCTGTTCAGCTAAATCGATTTTATTCCCAACGAGAACGATTGGGATATCTATTTCATCAATAAGTTCAATGAGTTCTTTGTACCAATCTTTAACCTTTTCAAAAGAGTCTCTATTAGTGATGTCGAAAACAATAAACGCAGCTTCTGCTCCCTTATAATATATCCTCCGAAAACGTCTAAAATATTGCTGAGCTCCAATATCCCATAGTTGAAGATTTAATTCGTTTCCCTGAAAGTCAAAATCATAAGCAAAAATATTAAGACCTATAGTTGCTCTATAATCGTGAGTAAACTTGCGTTCTACAAATTGGCGGATCAATGATGTTTTTCCTACTTCATGGTTCCCTACGATTACGAATTTAAAGGAATAAGACACGCATTCGTCCGAATCAGATTGACAAATTGATTCTTTTAGTTTTTCATGTCTTTCTTTTTCGTATTCAAAATCGGGGATTTTGAGCTGGATTAATTCATCCCCTTTTATGTTAAGAATTTGAGCAGTTTTCTCAGCCAAAAAATACGTATAAGGCGCAACTTTTTCTACTGATGCCATACTATTAAAAATGAGACTTAAGATTCTCTCTTCGTCGATGGTTATAAAAAGTAAACGATGTTCGGCCGTGTCAAAAGAGGCGGTTCCAAATTTCTTGAAACTGAATTCGTTCCTTATCCTTTCTAAAACGGGGTTAATAAGGGTCGTTAGAACAGATATGAGTTCGATGTTACTATCGGTATCCTTCCTTTTTTCTCCAGCGATCACGAAACCTTCTTGATCTGAGATAATAATAGCTTCTAAATCAGAAAATCTTTCCAGAAAATTGTTTAGAATCTCATCAAATAGCCGTTTTCGATTAACTAACAAGTGAATGCACCTTTAATTTTAAATTAGATTTTGAAGAACTTTATCTTACCATAATTATAAGATAACTTGTTTTTAAAAGTAGTTATTTGAAAATATTAGGTTTTGAAGTAAAGTTTTAGTACGAAATTTACGAATTAATGATGGTGCTAAACATTACTTCAAGTTCCTCGTAGATTTCTAATCGGTACTCGAACCCTATCTTAAAAAATAAGAGAGAGATCATTTTTTCTTCCAAATATTTATTAAGATTAAATTCTTTCATTACTTCCGACCAATCAGTTTCATTGGAAACCCTAACACCAATCAGTATTACTTTATTCTCTTTTAAATTGCTAATAATATTAACTACTACTTCTTTCCACTTAGAGTCGATTTGCTTCATGTTTCGTGCGTCAAAGATAACAAAAACGCCATCAGAATCTGCAATATCAATATTATCAAAAAGATAATTCTTAATTAGCAATCCATTGGAATATTTGTATAATCTTTTTTCTTTGTCATCAATAATTTTATCACATTCACATAAGCTATTAACCTCATTTAAGATTTGCAACCCCGGGCTCCAAAACGGGTTTTCAGTTATAAATGTGATTACTAATTTCTTATTCTTTTTTAAAATCGAATTAATTTGAATCATTATATTTTCTTTTAACTTTTGTTCCTCTCTTTCTTTGCTCTTTATAATATAATGATAAGCGATTAAACCAAATGAGGTTTCAACATTTTCGCCAGTTAAAGCGCTGGTTTCAATATAAGAAAAATCGTTATCAGTATATTCTCGTGTAAGCTCGTCAACTAAAGCTATTCCTTCTTTATATTGAACTTTTCTCTGGTCAGATAAATCGATCTTATTTCCTACAATAACAGTAGGAATATTCTTATTTCCAAGAAAATCTTTAAGTTCCTTATACCATATTTTTACATTTGTGAAAGTTTCTCGTTCACAAACATCAAAAACTATAAACGCTGCTTGCGCTCCATTATAATATGACTTTCTAAACCGTTTGAAATATGCCTGTCCACCTAAATCCCAAAGCGAAAGGTAAACTTCGTTTCCATAAAATTTCATTGAATGTGAAAGAACATTTAATCCGAGAGTAGAGCGGTAATCAAGAGAAAATTTGTTTTCTACAAATCTCCGTACAATCGACGATTTTCCGACCGCCTTATCACCCACTATTATGAATTTAAATTTATAAATCCCTCCAGAATCTAAACGCATTTGATATATCTGTTCTTTTATTCTGCCGGGTTCGTTCAACGTATCAATTTCCGTTCCAAAATTAGGGATAACAAGTTGAATAATATCTTCTTCGCTAGCGTTAATAATTTGGGCTGTTTTCTCTGCAAGAAAGTAAGCGTAGGGGCTCATTTTATCAACAGAAGCTAGAATATCTAATACCACGCTAAGGGTTGTGTTCTCATCTATAGAAATAAAGAGTAATCGATTTTTTTCTGTGTCAAAACTCGCGGATCCAAACTTTTTGAAAGCAAACTCGTCCCGTATTCTTTCTAAAACTGGATTTATTAGAGCGGTTAATACAGATACTAATTCCATATCCACACTTGCTCTCTTTTGTCCAGCTATGATAAAACCTTCATGATCAGATACAATAAGAGCATCTACATCTTCATATGTTAGTAAAAAGTTAGTTAGAAGCTCGTTAAATAGTCGCTTTTTATTTAAAGGCATAATGGATTAGTGAATAATACGAATATATTAGAATGTATTATTAAAAACAACATATACTTAAAAGTGATAATTTTATAATTTATTAAATAGTTTACTGATTGATATGGCTACATGTATTATTTGTCATATGGGTATTATTGAAGGAGTAGATTCTTCCCAAAATTGCCCAAATGGTCATCTCACTCACACCGATTGTTTGAAAGAATGGCTACTTCATTCTTCAAACTGTCCTCTTTGTAGAGAACCGTATCCAGATCAAGTTATCGACCAATTTAGAGAATTTATTAATCAAAAAGAGACAGAAAAACAAGCTGTTATAGAGAATGAATTAAAGCAAGAAGAATTAAAAAAATTGGAGCAAGTTGCTTCTAAAATAACTTTTTTGAAGTTTCTAGAATCCATCGAAATATTAATTAATGAACAAGAATTCGAGTACGCTTTATCACGATTAGATTTGCATAACAACGGTAGCGTCTCGATCCAAAAGAAACACGATATTTTGTTTTTGACAGGGAAGATTAATTACATGAGAGGGCGTTACGATCTGGCAATTAATCAGTTGTTTAAATTAGTAAAAGAAAAATACGACTATCCCAATGGATTTCTCTACCTTGGAAAGGCATACGAAGCCTTAGGTTTAGACGATAAAGCAAAATGGGCGTATGAAAGAGTTAAATAAGCTTCAATTTTTACTAATATTATACTATGAAACCTTTTTGTTTAACCATTGGGGGTTCTGATCCTACCTCTGGTGCCGGAATTCAGGCTGATATCAGAACTTTTGATCGAATTGGAGTTCATCCCTTCTCGGCAATTACCGCAATTACATATCAAACAGCAACAGATTTCTATGGATTTAAATCGCTCTCAGAGGAATTAGGTAAGCAACTTGATGCGATTTTGAATTCTTACCCGATCAAATATGTGAAGATAGGGATGATACCAGATGTTAAATCCTTAGATATAATAAAAAACACGATTCTAACTCATAATTTAATTGCCGT
>JAUWDN010000213.1 GCA_030608765.1 Promethearchaeota archaeon | reverse complement strand
AGATTTCAAGAAGAAGTCACACGAGTATCTGGAATAATAGAAAATCTAGGAACTAACCCCATTAAAGAATCCCTAATAAAAGAAGCTGAGAAAAAAGATTCTGAAGAGAAGAAGAAAAAAGATTAAACCGAAAGAATGATTTTCGCGAAAAAATAATAGTCGCGAGAAGACGGACCATTCTGCAATGGTTTCGGTAAAAAAAAGTTTTACCCCCTATTTTTTAATTTTTTGAAGTTTAACTCAATTTAACTTCTAATATATTATGGTATGAAAATATAAATATAAGACAATCTAGAGTTAGTTATATTCTAGTTCTATATGGAATTAGGATGAATTTAAACAAATATTAGTGAAAAAATTATGGGTGAAAGCTCTAAAGTTGGAATTTCAGCCTCTAAAGTTGTTGCTCTTATCGGGACATTAATCTTAATAAGAGATAGTATTTTCTACTTTTACACAACGAATTGGGTAGCCATTTTACTTGGGATTTTGGGGTTAATAATTGCATTTGTAGTCTTTGATTCTTTAGAAATCATTGATTTTAAGAAGCTCAAGGTTCCTTATATATGGTGGGTTCTCCTTATTATAGGAATCGTTCTCCTCCTATTTAGGTATTTAGCAAGCCCCACTTATACCTCTTTTCTAGCGGGGATTTTAATGATAACAGCAGCAATACTAGAGATATTAAGTCAGAAGAAATCGTATACAGCCTCAAAAATTGTAGCCTTGATTGGTGCTTGTTGGTTAATTTACGAATCGATAATGTATATTCTAGGTGGGAGCGTAATTTTGATGGCATCGGCAATTGTCGGTATAATTTTTGCTATAGTTTTACTGCTAACACTTTACGACAAGATCGATATCAAAATACCTTATTCGTGGTGGGTTGTACTCATCATTGGCTTTGTAATCTTCACTTGGATCTCTGGTGTTAGTGGAACAATTATCATGGTAGCATTCATTCTTCTCTTGATGGCTTTTTAATCTTAAAATATTCTTTTTTTTTATTTAACGCTTAACCACTATAAAAGTCAAATTAATCCCATAATTTTTAATTTCACAATTAATTAACAATTATAGTGATTTTTTAATGGGAAAGGACCAAAGATTAGCGATTGAAAAACAAGTATTAAAGGCTGAACAACTGTTTAAGGCAAGACAATTTAAAAAAGCAGGTAAAAAGTTTTATTTAGCAGGTAATTTATTACTCAAGTTAAATGAATTTGAAGAAGCTAAAGACTGTTTCATTAATGGTGCAAAAATTTTTGTAGAAATAGAGAAATTTGATACTGCAATTGAGTTGTTTAGACAATCTGGAGAAGCTTGTCTTAATGCTGATAAATATTTAGAAGCTAACCAAATATATAAAGAAGCTCTAAGTTATGTCCCCAAACTTAAAAATGAAGGAGATAGAAGTTCGAATCTTGTAAGTTTTTCTGTTTTATCTTACTTATGTTTATTTCTTAAAGGAGTTCCAAATGAGGGATTAGATTATTTAAAAAGAATTCAAAAAAAAGTGGATAAAGAATTTTTTAAAGAAAATCCATTGATAAAGCTCGTTTCTGAAATTACGATTTCATTAAGAGACAACCAAATTAAATACGTGGAAAAAATTAATGAAAATATAGGGAACTACAAATTTAGAGAAGTTGAGATAAAGTTATTAAAAAATGTATTATTATTACTGAATTTAAAATTGCTGATAGATTCAACATTCAAACTAGATAAGGAATTATATACCACTAATGAATCTATAAATTTAACTCTCAATTTTGATACATCAAGTTTACCACAGATTTTAAAAGATTCTTACTATCAATTTGAATTACGCGATTTTAACATAACTAAAATATCAATAAACCTTTCAGATAATTTGACTACGAGTAGAAAACCAAGTGTCCCGTTCGTTATTGATATTGGAAAAGAATCTCGTTTAGAGTTCACATTTAAACCACATTTTCAAATTGATAATCCAATAATAGGTCCTATGTTACTTACTTGCGAACTAAATAAAAACTTGATATTTATATATGAAACTCAATCTCTAATACCAAAGTTAGTATCTCCCCCTGCTACATTATTAGCATCAATTAAAAATCTAAGACCCCCCCTCATTGATAAAACATTCCCTTTAGAAATCTTAGTTGAGAATAAAAGTGAAGGAGAAGCGCTAGATATAAAAATAGATGTCGAATTCCCCGAGAAGTTAAAAATTATGAGAGGTACTACGAAGAAGCAGATTTATTCCCTAAGGACAAACGAAGAGTTAAAATGGGAGATTAATCTTAAACCACTTGAAGCAGGAGATTACATAATTAAAATAAATATAAAATTTATGGATCCCGATCAAAATCCAATAGAAGAAACAAAAGAGTTTCCATTTTCTATAAATCTATAGAAAATTAGCAAGGTTAAATTAGAATAGGGTCTTTTGAGTTATAAGTAACAAGCTCGCATTTGTCTTTACCAATAATAATATCGTCTTCTAATCTTATTCCCCATTTTTCTCCCCAATATAGCCCTGGCTCACTAGTATATACCATATTTTCTTTAAGCTTAAAACTATCAGGTACCTTCCAGCTAATTCTACCACCTATGTCGTGAGCCTCAAATCCTAGCGAGTGCCCGTATCCATGAAAAAATAACTTCTCATGATCATATCCTTTTTCAGCTAAGTACTCACGACATTTCTTAGCTGGTACGTTATTTGGGGTACCATCCGTAAAGAATTTATGCGCAACTTCTTTCGATTCAAAAAGAGCTTTATATGCGTAAGTAAATTCTTTCACGGGTTTTTTCCCAACCCAGAAGGTCCATGTTATATCAGAACACATCTCGTCTATCTGTAAACCCGTGTCTACTAATAACACACCAAGTTCAATTTTTTTCATCGAAGTGTTATGATGTGGATCTGCTGAGTGTGCTCCAGTAGCAACAATCGCCCCAAATGATGGTTTTCCTAATTTCATGTATTCATATTCTAGTTTCGCTTTTACTTCCTTTTCTGTCATCCCAACTTTAACCCAGTTTGGAAATGACTCTAGTAACTCTATAGTTGCTTTACATACATTTCGTAAATCTTTTAATTCTTCTGGAGATTTAACACTCCTTAACTTATCTATTATCGGTGCCGCTGAAATAAACTCAGTTTGAGGCGCCAAAGTTTTCATCGATAAGTAATCCCCTGCTCTGATATGATCCGCGAAGGCAGTTCCCTCGGGATTTAAAATATCTTCCCCGAAATTTAAAGCGATTCGTGGTTTATTTATTAATGAACTTAGTAAATCAACCAAACCTTTCATGGAATTATATGGAACTACCTTAACATTAACCCCTTTGTTCTTTAAAGAGCGCTTAATCATAGGGGCTTCCATCTCAACAGCTATAACTTTATGGTTTCCATCTGCCCCAATATAAATGTAGTGTCGGGCGTGAGACTCAACACCTATCATAAACCTCGAGTTTATATCACTATCTTCGACACATATTATTAACCAACCGTCTCCATCTACTTCTTTAAGTATTTGTTGGGCTTTTTCGAACTTATTCATACTTCTAATCATTTAATGGTTTTTAATTAATTTTATTAAAATGAATAAATAAAATAATCGGAAAAATAAGAAGTGGTAGTTAACGACATCTATTAGAGGAATTTAATGAAATTTCAAGCAAATTTATTTAACCCAATGATCTAATTAATAATTAAATATACAATATTTTAATATTATGAAGCTAAAAGTAAAAACAAT
>JAUWDN010000097.1 GCA_030608765.1 Promethearchaeota archaeon | reverse complement strand
AATGCTCGCAAAATTTATGTTTTCAGCAGGGATCAATTCTATTGAGTTCACCCAAGGATCCGTAATAGGGCGTCCAATCTGGGATAATAACTTTACATGCGCTTCTAAAATGTCTCCCTCTCCTCTTTTATAGATTTCTCTGCTAATCTCCGTACCTAGGATGTTATACAATTTACCCACATGATTTATCGGATTTTTTCCACAAACCGCTTCCAAACTCATCGGTCTACAAGGTGTAATTAATCCATTGGATCGATTACCTCTTCCTACTTCACCATCATCTCCTGCTTCAGCTGACGTTCCTGTTATAGTAAGGTATACTAGCCCCTTCTCTATATTGTCGCCGACATTTACTTGGCAAGAGACTTCACGTTCTGGGATAATTTTTGCTGCTAAATCTAATACAGCATCTTTGATTTGATTAGTGTAGTTAATATATTCGTCAGTATCATTGATATATTTGCTGACCATCGCATCCGCAACAGTAATACCTACTTTATTACCGAGTCTTTCCGTCATAACTTTAATGTCTTCTCCCGAAGCTTTACACTTCTCTTTGAATTTATCTGAGTTAAGTAAATATTCAGCTTCTAATGTAATTTTTTCCACATCGGAATAGGGTGCGTATCCTACCCCAAAACTAGTATCGTTTGCAAGAGGTATTTCCTCTGAATGATGTGAATCATCAAAAACACCGGTCAGATCAATAGAGCCTGGTCTAACCGCATAATCAAATTGTATGTCCTTATTCAGATCAAGATTTCTAAAAATTTTAGCAAGCTCAATTCTTTGAGTTTCAATACAAATAGTCGCAACCGGGATATATTCTAATTTACTTTCAGTTCCGCATTCGGTGAGTATTTGATTTATTGCTCTCCCGACGATTAAGAAATATTGAGGTTGAATTATCATTCCTCCACCAAATTGTGGTTTAGCTGTTCCTCCAACCAATGCGGCTTTATCTACATTATGATGGTAGACTCTATCGAAGTTTTCCAAGTAATATACGCAAAGTGCTCTAGAACAAGCATCAGCAACAGCGTCACACACACTATCGGGGTGGCCAACGCCCTTTCTTTCGCAAATTTCCGGAAATTCGCTTTTTTCAATGGGTGAAAAATTAGCTTGTGTAATTTTCAACATTTTGAATAAACTCTATGTTAATTATATAAATAGTTATTTTAATTATAAATCTTAAAATTAATGGTATTTATAAATAATTATTGATAATAATATGCAATATTTGCATGAAATATGCTCTTAAATTATACTAAATAAGTTTTACGGATTTTAAAATGGCTCTATTACCCGATTTTTCTCAGATAAAAAATCTACGAAAAAGTTTAAACATAAGTCAAAAAGAATTGGGCGAGAAATTACAAATATCCCAATCTACAATATCGAGAATAGAAAATGGAACAATGGATCCCCCATATTCCAAGTTTAAAATAATATATGAATTTTTAGAGAATGAGAAACGATCTAGAAAAAGATCTAAAAAACACGCTAAAGATATATTAACCCCAAATATTATATATATCAAGCCGCAATCAACTGTAAAAGATGCCGTGGAACTTATGACAAAATACAACATCTCGCAATTACCAATTTTAGAGAAAAATCATAATTATGGGAGTATTACGGCTAAAAAAATACAAGAATACATAGCCGACGATCCAGTTATATTGAAATTAAAGGTGACTGACATTAAGGAATTGCCGTTCCCTGAAGTCGAAAAAAGTTGGATTGTTAAAGACATCTCAAGGTTATTAATAAATTATCCCGCAGTGTTAGTGAAAGAAGATAAAAGATTCATAGGTATAATTACAGATTCTAATTTTCTTAAACTTACAAACGAATAAAAGAGTAGGAAAGCTATAACTCTGTCAAAAATAACTTTTTTAGTGATTAAGTTTATTATCTCTGAACCTAATTTCAAAATGAAAAAATTTTATTAGATTACATATCTTTTAAAATAATGGGAATATATGACTGGGACTTTACTTGAAAAAATTGATAGTCTGTTAAAAAATGCTAATTTTGAAACATTTCTCCTAGACAATTTTACTGATAAAAAGAATAAATTTTGTTTTGATTTATTAGTAAAAAAGAATGACAATATTTTTAGCGTTAAAATTTTCCCAAATATAGATAACTTAAACGCGGATATTATTGATAATATTAAATCCTTGTCCTTGTTACTAAAATCTAAACCTATATTAATCGGAATTAGAAATCGTTATCAAGAATTAGAAGATAATACCATATATATTAGAGAAGGACTACCGTTTATTACTTTAACGACTTTAAAAAACATAATTAATAAGGATTTATATCCTTACATATTGGCGAGGAGAGGTGGGGGAATTATGTTTTTAAATGGCAATGTAATGAAACTCCTGAGAGAAAAGCATTCAATTTCACGAAAAGAGCTATCTGAATTGCTAGGTGTTACAAAAAGAACGGTTTGTGCTTATGAAAATGAAAGTATGCGCCCATCAGAAAAAATAGCCAATAAAATTTCAGACATTCTCAATAATCAGGCTATTTTTAGGAAAATCAATCTTTTTGATTGGAACTTCAAATTTGAAATTGATCAGAAAGAATCACGGGAAGATATTGATCTGAATCCCTTTGAATCTCATCTTCAAGAAGTTTTGGATGATATTGGAATTAGTTCCTATTGGTACAAAAAAAGTACAATTCCATTCAAACTATCTCTATATTCAAATATACCTGATGAGAAAGATGAAAGTAATTTTTATCCACTTTTTTCAGGAGTTTCTGAAGAAAATAAAAAAATTAACGAACTAAGTTTTAAATGCTTGAAGATGTTTACTGAATTATTTCACGCAAATTCTCTTTTTATTGTGAATAATGACATTAAAATCCCTGATTCGTTAAAGAAGATTAAGATTCCTATTGTAAGAATTAGAAAATTAGAAAAAGTAGACGACGAAGCGGAATTTATTGACCTCATCCAAGAATCAGGTAATTAAGCAAGAACTAATTTGTGGCATTGACGAGGCGGGTAGAGGCCCTGTTTTAGGTCCAATGGTTATTTGTGGTGTTTGCTTTAATAAATTAAAATTAAATATATTAAGTGAAATAGGAGTTAAAGATTCAAAAAAACTATCAAAAAAGCGACGCTCTGAGCTAGCAAAAATAATAAAAGATAATTGTATCAGTTATAAAACAATAATAATTGATGCTCAAGAAATCGACGCGAGAGAAGAAAAAAGAATCACCCTGAATAAACTTGAAGAAATTAAAATGGGGGAAATAATTAATGAGCTACAACCTGATGTTATTTATATAGACGCTGCTGATGTCAATGAAGAAAGATTTAAAAAATCCATCCTAAAACAATTAAATTATTCACCAAAGAAAATAATTTCTAAACATAAAGCCGACGATCTATTCCCAATAGTCTCAGCTAGTTCAATCATAGCTAAAGATTTGAGGGATAACATCATTGAAGATTTAAAAAAAAAATACGGAGACCTTGGTTCTGGCTATCCATCTGATATACGATCTACAGAATTCCTACGAAATTGGATAAAAACAAAAAAGAGCGTTCCACATTTCGCGAGGAAATCGTGGGAAACTACGAAAAAAATTATCAGAGAAGAATTGTCTAACAAAAAAATAACTGATTATGTATAATAGGAATCATTCTGAATGTTTAATGATATCAATTTATTTCTGAACGGTTAAAATGATATGGTTCGCAGCATATTTGTGTATGTTTATGCTATCGATTATTTTATACCCTGCTTTTTCTAATATCCCTTTTTCTTGGAGGTATATTTTTTCAGATTTTTGGACACTATCGATTGATTGAGATTTTATCGCGAGAATTAAAAATCCATTATCTCTGAGATAATAATTACAATTTTCAATTGCTATTTGTGCCTGATTTGGTTGAGCAACATCTTGATAAACTAGATCAATAGGAGTAAAAATTGAATTGGCATAACTTTCTGGAAAATTAGCATTTCCTAATATTGGAACGATGTTCTTTCTTCTATCGGTATTTTGAATCAATTGTCTCATGCTACGTTCAGCAAATTCGACTCCGTAAATAATTCCCTTGTAAACAATGTCTGAAAGATGAGAAATTGTAGTTCCAGAGGATGCCCCTAAATACAAGCAACTCAAATCTTTCGTTAAAAATTCCAACGAAGGCTTTTCCAATATCATCGCAGCTAATTTACTTCTAAAGGGATCCCATTCTCGGTATTCATCTCCTTTAAAAGTAATTAATTTCTCTCCATATACCTTATTGCCTGGAACTAAGTTTTTAGAATAAAGTTTTAGATTCTGTGGTAACCCCGAGATATAAACATTAGAATATTTTGGATGTGCTCGTATATTAATGTTGCTCAATTTAACTTTACCTCCTTTTTTTTTTACTTGTTTGTTTTTTACTCGATCTAATCTTAGTTTTGGGTTCACTTCTTTTTAATGGAGGTTTAGGATATTTCTTCTTAATTTCTTGGATTTTTTCGTTTATATCCTTCGAAAGTACATCGGCTACAAATTCTCCTCCAAAATAATCTACTTTCGAACAAATACCAATTTTTCCAGATATCAATCGCGATATCTTCCCTCTATTCCATGGCTTACTCCCCCGGATTAGGTTCCATTGAAAAATTAATCCGTGTTTTGGGCGTTTTTCGCCAGTTTTAAGGAACCTATATAACGCCTTCTCAGCCCCCAAGAGTTGAATTCTTGAAGCTGGCATGAATGCTAATTTTTTTAAACTCCCCGCTTTTGCTATTAGTTTCGCCCCAATTAATCCTCCAACTAAAGCAAATAGATTTGGAGCAACTCGTTCCATTAATTTATCTAAATGGGCCTCTAACTCTTCTCTAAAATCGTCCAAAGATAAAATTTTATTAGCGTATTTTTTAATTATGCTAAGATCAATATCTGCTCCCATTGATTGGGAAGCTAAATTCTGCAGTATTTTAATTCTTGCTTCTTTAAAACCAAACTCTTGATCGATCTTTTCATAAGTGAAATTATCTCGCTTTCCTAAAACTGAAATTAATTTTGCTATAAGGACATTATCTTCTATTAATTTATCAGTTAATTCAGGAAAATGTAAACCATACCATTCTCTCATCCGGCTTGAGAATAAACTTATTGATTTTTTAAGAATATCCAAAGTTTCTATGATTTGAACGACTTCTACATCTCCCTTACTCCCAAATTGACTAACTTGCTCTTTTATCAGTAGTTCTTCAACTTTCTTAAAGAAAAAGAGAATCTCGTCTCGTGTTTTCGTGATACCTATTTTTATTAATTGATCGCTTAGATTAAAGCGAAAATTTTTAAATTCTAAAGAAAGTTTTTCAAAGGACGTGTTATATCCTAAATTTTGTGCTGTTATTTCCTTTAGTTTTTTGTTATCAAACACAAAATCATCAAAACCAGAACTCTTTAGTTCATTCATAAAGTCTGAATACTCTTCAGAAAGAATATCGCTATTTAATGAATTATAAAAATTTACTGATTTTTGAATATCGTCTAAGAAATCTATATAATTAAGGAAATTTCCTCCATCATCAATAGCATATATCCCTATTAGAGAATCAATAACATAACATCTCATTATTCTAAACACTTGCCGTACTAAAATTTCTCAAATAATAATAATAATAATTTCTTACATAATAATAGTAATGCTTGAACTAAATATTTCTGAGTTAAAATTAAACTC
>JAUWDN010000116.1 GCA_030608765.1 Promethearchaeota archaeon | reverse complement strand
TTAGAGGATCTTGCCAATTCCTCATTGTCTATAGCGTATTCTACTTTAAATTCCTCGGATAATTTATTCCGTTTATTTTCGTCTATATCAAAAATTATAATTTTGCTTCTATCAATCGTATTAGTGGAAATCAGCCTTTTCAATAAGGCAGATCCAATTTTCCCAGTCCCAATTATTCCTAATTCCTTACTATACATAAGAATAGTTTATCATTGTAACCAAAATAATGTTTTTAAAATGAACTAATAAAGATGATAATTTTAGAGATTTTCCTTTTTAAGATTTCACTACAGAGCACTTATCTATATAATTCAGCTTTTAATTCTTCTATGAGGTATCCTTTAATCGTTCCGTTATTTCTATCGTAACCCTCACAAACTATGCTCCTAACGCCAATTATATCTGGTAAGATTTCTTTTATTTTAGGGATTGAGTCTTTCATTAAATTTCCGGCGAGAGCAACTTCAAGATTAAGGGATTTTGCTTTATTTTTAAATAGTTTTAATTGTTCGATATTTAAAAAATCAAATAAATCCTTACCATCTTTGATGTATGTATCAAGCATCACGATATCAGCGCCAGATTTAGCTGCTATAACAGGAAGGGATAAAAACTCAGGTGAGGACTCCATCCTTATCCTATCTGCATAACCTGCTACTACTATTTTAATATTTTTGTTATAATCATTTACAGCTTTTACTACTTTATTCATTAGAAAAATACTTTCATCTTCTGTCGTTGGTCCTTTAAGTCCTATTTTTATAATATCCGCGCCCGCTACTGCAGCACCGAGAGCTGCTAAGGAAGCAGAACCGGGTAAATTAGGAAAATCGCCAATTGTTGCGCTTAATAGTTGAGAGCTATTAAGAGGAATTAAATTCTTCATTTTCTTTATAATCCAAGGAAAATTTGCTCCAAGAGATCCTTCGCTGGGATTCTTACAATCAATATAATTTACCTCGTTGTGCTTGATCACAACCTTAGCTTCCTCCAAGTTTTTAGGGCTCACCAGCAATTTGACTCTTTTTTGCATAATCATCATGTAAAATGTGAATGATAAGAATTAATTCCTAATAATCAAGAGATTCGTTTAATAATAGATAGTTTATCCTACAAGCTATAAAATTTCTTTTGTTTTAAGATAAACGTAAAATAATTAAAACATATAAAGAACAATGTGATATAAAAATTTAAATTAAATAATTATTATTAAATATCAAAAAAATTATGAATTTATTATGTCCCCGAAAGAAATCACAAAAATAGACATAACAAACGATGTATTTAAAGAACCATTTGAAGTGATTAAACAAATATCCTCAAACTTAGATGGGTTAAAATATACTAAAGTAATTCAAACATTTGTAATGGAAGATCGAAGATTGAATCTCTCGTTAGAAAACGAAGGGTCAAGTTATTTCAAGGGTAAAGTAGTTTGGATTGGTAATCGAAAGGACGATAGTGAAGGAACTATCTTTTGCGTTGATACTAAAACTGAATTAAAACAGATTAATCCTACGGCTGAAAATACTGAAAGTGTAGTGCTTGATATAAAAAAAGAGATAATTAGGATATCTACTGCATCAAAAACGAAATGTGCTGTTTGTGGAAAGAATATTGAAATTTTTGATGAAGTATCGGGGTGTCCAATTTGTGAAGCGAAAGCTCATAAAGATCACTTTACAGATTGGGTTAGAATGAAACATGCCTGTCCAGTGTGTAAAAAATCCTTAAATGTCTCAAGTTCTGGCGTGGTTTTTATTGATTAGCTTAAATTAATCTTTCTTAATTTTTCAATATCTATAGTACCATCGTGTAGTGCTGTCCCTATTAGGACTCCCGAGAAGTTATTATGTTTATACATCTCAATATCTCTAATATCCTTTATTCCTCCCCCCACTAGTATTTTTCCATTGTAATTATCTCTAATTTTCAAATAAAGGGGTGGAATTCCTCCCACTTTTTGCCCTACTTTATAAAGATCGAGTAAAATTATTTTATCTACGCCCAAATCTTCAATCTTCTTTATGATTTCAACTGGGTGTAGGTTTTTTATCTCTATTACATTAGTTTGAATTATTTCATTGTACATATCAATACTCACAATAGTTTTATGCGACCCCTTAATTTTTAAACACTCAGAAATGACTTTGAAATTTGCTATTGTTTCTAACCCTAAAATTAATGAATCTAAGCTATATCTAGAGTATTCTACTATATTTTTCATTGAGATGATTCCAGGATCGATCATAACTTTAATATCAGTTATTTGCAAAATTTCTTTTAGTAAAGTTAAGTTGGGTTTTCTTCTAATTATAGCATCTAAATCCGCAATATATATTTCATTGATTGAATACTCATCTTTAAATTTTTTAGCAATTTTAATTGGGTCGTTTCCTTTAAATAAAACAGAAGTTAATGGTTTATATATCTCTCGTTCACCCTTTACAGCGTGAACCGCCTCAGAATTAAGGATATCTATTACAGGTATGATTTTAAAATTATTCATATAGACGACAAAAATATTAATTTTGTATTAAAATTACAATAACAAATTACCAATATGAAATACTCTTTTTTTTTAAAAATAGTGATTAATTAATTAATTAATTATTAAATAATTTTATTTTTAAAGAATAAATTCTAAATTTATCGTTGAATAAATAAAACTAAATGTGTAGTGGAAGAAATGAAAACTGAAGCGTATATTAATAAAATTATAGAAGAAACTGGATTATCTAAAAAAGAAATTCAAACTTTAGTTGAAGAGAAAAAAGAAGAACTGAAGGGTCTAATCTCGGATGAAGGAGCTTTGTTTGTGATTGCCAAAGAGTTAGGCGTAGATGTAGCAAGTGAGAATCGAGAATTACTCAACGATGTTGAGTTAAATGCGTCTGATATTACAGTAAATATGAAAAATATCGTTATCGTTGGGAGAATTAAGGACATTTACAATGTAAATAGTTTCAATAAGAATAATGGGGAGACTGGATATGTAGGATCATTCTTATTGCATGATAATACAGGTGATATCCGAATTGTTTTATGGGATAATCAAGTGAGTATTTTAAAAGATGAACGCTTTGAAAGAAACGAAATTGTTAAGATCCTTAATGGTACCGCGAAGAATGGAAGAAATGGTGGAATTGAGATTCATGTTGGAGGCTATAGCAAGATTGATTTGGCTCCTGAGGACATTGATTACAAGAAATACCCAAAGATTATAGAAAAATTCGCAAAAATACAAGATATCAACGAAAATTCTGGATCTCTATCAACTGAGGGAAAGGTAATGAACCGTTTTCCCGTAAATGATTTCATTAGGAAAGATGGCCAAAATGGTAGGGTAAGTTCAATAGTACTGAGAGATTCGACGGGCAAAGTAAGAATTACTTTTTGGAACGAAGATATCGAAAAAATCGAAAAGGTTGAAGTTGGTGATTTTATTTCGCTCACTAACTTAAATCCAAGAAAAAGCAACTATGCAGAAAATAGAATTGAAGTTCATGCGACTTCGTGGACCAAAATAACGAAAACAGATAAAATATTGAATTTAGACGCAAAATTTATTGACGAAATCGCAAAACTTCAACAAGAGAAGGATTATGCTTCATTTCAAGGAGTAATTACCACAGTAGAAGATTTAAGAAAGGTTACACTAAAATCAGGAGATGAGGTATCTCTATTAAGTTTTACGGTAAGTGACGATACCGATAGCATAAGAGTTACTGCGTGGCGGGAAAAAGCAGATGAATTTTCGAAATCCTTAAAGAACGGAGAGGGCATTTCGTTAAAGAATGTTGCTTTAAGATTCAGTAATTATTGGGAAAAAAATGAAGCAACAATTTCATTGGATTCAAGTTTAGATAAAATAGATTTAAAAATCTCAAATTTAAAAATCCATGAAAGTTCTTCTAAAGGGACAAATAGTTCCTTTTCAAAGAATTTCACAGAAATAAATTCGATTCAATCATCTGGGTTTTTTGAAATAAAAGGTTTTATCTCAAATGAACTAAAGAATATCGGGTTCTATGAAGCGTGCACTAATTGTAGGAGAAAAGTGGATAACTGTACTTGTGACCAAAAAGGAGATAGCAAACTAACAATGATCATCAGTCAAATTATCGAGGACGAAAGCGGTAAGATTAGGGCTACTTTTATTGGAGAGGCTGCAGAGAAGTTAATTGGTACTAAAGCGGATTCAATTGTAAAAGTGAAAGATACTCCAGGTTACGATGAATTATTAGAGAATTTATCCTCAGAACTCGTTGGAAGAGATATTATGATTAAAGGAAAAGTTAAATTTAGTGACTATAGCGATTCCTACGAAATAGTTGCTTCAAATTTCCAAGATATTAATGTAGAGGAAGAGTTAGAAAATAGAATAAATGAAATTATAAGTTAAATAAAACTTTTTTTAAAATATCTTTTATAATAATTTTGGTTTCTAATTCATAATTAGATAAATTTAATTTATTAATAGAAACGATGAGACAAGTTGATATTGTCGGGTTAGGGGAAATTGTTCTAGATTGGGTTACTGAAATACCACACTTTCCAAAACCTGATGAGAAAATTGATGCGTTAAGCGAGAATTATTTCCCGGGGGGAGTTACAGCAAACTATTTGGTAGCTACTGCAAGACTAGGTGGTAAAAGTGGATTTATAGGTGCAGTTGGAGATGATTCTTACGGCGATTTTTTAATTGAAGATTTTGTTAAAGAACATGTGGATACGACCAATATTAAAAAAATAGTAGACAAAAAAACCCCAGTCAATTTCATATTTGTCGCTAAAGGAGAAAAGACAATAATCCAATCTCCTCATATGCAAACTACTAAAATAGAGTGTAAAGATTTAAATGAAGCTTACATAGCAAATTCTAAACTTTTACATACTACAATTATTCATCAAAAAGTCACAGAAAAAGCCATCGAAATTGCTAAAAAAAATAATGTTAAAATCAGTATAGATCTAGAATCCCAAATTGCACTAAGAGGTTGGGACAATTTGAAAAAAGTGCTTTTGAACACTGATATATTGCTTCCAAATAAGGAAGGGGCTAAGGCAATAACAAATAGTAATAACCCTGAAAAAGCCGCTGAAATTTTAGTTAAAAAGGGTATTCCAATTGTTATTATTACATTGGGAAGTAATGGCGTATTAATAACCACCAACGATTTTCAAAAAAGGATACCTACATATTATATAAAAAATATAATCGACACTACGGGCGCGGGGGATACTTTCAACGG
>JAUWDN010000044.1 GCA_030608765.1 Promethearchaeota archaeon | reverse complement strand
CGGCATTAGGAGAGTTTTTATACAAATTTCGATATTTCTCTTCAGATTCCATTAATGCAAGTTCTGTTTTTCTTCTTTCTGTAATATTTCGAGAAATGAATAAGTATTTTTGGTTTCCCTGATCGTCTTTGAACATCTTTGCT
Organism: Promethearchaeota archaeon; assembly: GCA_030608765.1. The sequence continues at coordinate 7,138 of JAUWDN010000044.1, read as the reverse complement.
TTAACTTCAAACCACAAATAATTACCTTTTTTATGTCGCATCCTTGATACATGAATCCCTTCCTTATTTTTGAATAATCTAAGCATGAATTTTCTTATTTTTGTATAATCTTCGGGGTGGTTCAATTTAATATCAAAATCTCCAACCAAATCATCTTGTGTATATCCTAATACTTGAAGATGAGTTCGTTCATTTAGATATTCTATTTGAAAATCTTCATTAAGCACTCTTATTAAATCGTTAGAATTTTCGGTGATTAGTCGGTATTTTTGCTCTGATTCTTTAAGAGCTTTTTCAGTTTTTTTCCTTTCTGTAATATCTCGAGATATAAACAAATACTTTTGGTTTACTTTTTCATCTATAAAAGCTTTGGCTTTGTTTTCAAACCACACCCAACTACCATTTTTATGCTTTATTCTCGTTTCATGCATATTCTCCCCTTTTTTGAATAAAGTAAGCATAAATCGTCGTATTTTTTTATAATCTTCTGGACGGTTTAATATAATAGAATTTTTTCCTATTAATTCTTCTTTTGAGTACCCTAATAACTTTAAAAGAGAAAGTTCGTTAACATACTCAAGTTCAAACTTCTCGTTTATCACCCTTATTAAATCATTAGATTGTTCAGTAATAAGACGATATTTTTGTTCCGATTCTTTTAACTTTTGTTCAGCTATCTTCTTGTCTGATATGTCTTTAAGAGTTGAAATAAAGCCAGTAATGTTTTTTTCGTCATCGTAGTAATTTTTAGATGAACTTGAAAACCATATGTAATCTCCATATTTAGGTAAAATTCTGAACTCAACGGGTTGCTCAAGAAAACTCTTCTCTTTAAGCGCAGTTTTATAAAAAGAAATCAATTTCTTAATGTCATCTTTATGGATATAACGAAAGAATCTACTGTTCTTGTTGATTTCTCTCCCTTTCAAAATCTTCGATAACTGAGGTGAGATGTATAATAACTTTCCCTCATAATCTATTATGACGATCGCATCCTTAGTATTTTCAATAATATTTCGAAATTCCTTCTCAGATTCCTTTAATTTTATTTCAGCAATCTTTCTATCTGTAATATCCTTTACAATGGTTATTACTTGGATGACTTTTCCTTCGACGAAAATTGGTATTTTCCTTACTTCTGTGTAAATCGCTTTTTCGTTAAGTTGTGTGAATTCTTCACTTATGAAAGTTTCTCCCGTTTCAAAAACCCTGTGATATTCTTCAATTACTTTTTCCGGTAAAAAAGTAAAAGCTTCAGATATTTTTCTCCCAACAATATCTTGATTAATCTTGAATCTGTTTACCCAATTTTTAAAAGTATTATTTGTTAGAATAATCCTCAAATCTGTATCGACTACATGTATTGGGTCTCCCATGGATTCAATAATAGTGCGATATTGATGTTCCGAATCTTCTAACTTTACTTCTGCGATTTTTTTTTCTGTAATATCTCGAATTACTGCTATTAATTTAGATATTCCTTTATGTTTTATGATTCCTCCCTTAGCTGAAACATGAACATACCCGCCATTTTTATGTTTTGCTCTATATTCATATGATATATGCTTTTGATCTTCTATCGCTGTTTTCATTTTATTCATTACATGTAATAAATCGTCAGGATGAACAAATCTAAGAGCTTTTCTTCCAATGACTTCCTGAGGGTTAAATCCAAACATTTGGTAACATTGAGGACTTACATAAGTAAAATTGCCGTTTAGATCAATTTCTACTATTGTATCTAAAATATCATTTATAATATTCTGGTAAATATCATCTGGAACCTCAAGTGGTTTTTGCCTACTTTTCTTATCAGAAATCAAACCCTTAACCCCTATTATTTTAAGTTAAAAATATAAAGAATTATATCTTTAAGAGTGAATTTTATACAAAGAAGTCTTAACTAAAATTTCGTTGGAAAATATAATTAATTCTCCTTACTAATAAATCTAGTAAAAAAAGATTATAATAATATTCAAAAAAGGTACTTGTTCGTTAATTTAACACGAAAATTAATTTTATTAAAATAAGTAGATTGTTTGAAGAAAATTTATTTGCGAATCGTCATTACTAAATATTACTTCTCAATTTTTTGCGCTTGTAGTATAGTGGTAATATGCTGGCTTCCCAAGCCAGCGTCCCGGGTTCAATTCCCGGCAGGCGCATTTAACTATTTAAAATTACCAAGATAAGCCTTTAATAAATCGTAAATCACTAATTAATTTCTTAGCTTCATGTTCAGGTACTTCCATAAAGGCGTGGAAGGTATTTTGCCAGAACGCTCTTCCTGAAGTGCTAGACCGAATATCTTCCGCAAATTTAATTGAATTTCTTACAGGTATAAGGATTTCTATAATGGCTTGATAATCTTTTTCTTGATTAACATTTTTAATTTTAGCAGAATATTTCGAGAGTAATGAGAGCGCGTTTTTAATATAATCAGGTGGCAATTGAATGATTGTGTGATATATCGGCTCAAGAAGGATTAGTTCAGCTTGATTTAAAGCCTTTTTGATGGCATCATAGAACATTGTAGATAATTCAGTAAACGCGTTTTCTTCATCTAACTTTAAGATTTTTAAAGTTTCAATATTAATTTTTATTCCCGTGAGGCTCTCCCCGCATAAAGGACCGTTCGATAAGATATTCCCAATAATTTCAATAATCATTTCCTTATAACTTAGGTCTAGATCTCCATTCCCATTATGAATTACGATATTGCCATTATCATAATACATCCAAAAGTTTTGAATTTCGTTCTCTGTTAAACTTGTATATTCTTGCAGTAATTCTATTAATCTTGCTTTTGGTTTGATAGCTTTAAAATCGTGAGTCTGAAAAAATCTAGATGTTTTGTCATCTAATCTCTCAATTTTAAGTTTAAGGGTGTTTTTATAGAGCGATGATTCTACTGAAATAATAGATGAACTGTACCTACAAGATTCTTTAAAAACTGCTCGTGGGTCCGATATAGAAATTTTAACACCTCGTTTTTCTATCTCATTCGCAGTTACTTCTAAATGTAAAGGTCCCACGCCGGAAAGCAGAAATTCACCATTTTCTTCGTTAATTTCAAACCTTAAATTAGGGTCTTCGATTAACAAATTATCAATTAATTCTTTCATCTTATCTAATTCTCGTAAATATTCGGGCTCTATTGAAACCGTGACAACTGGCGTAGACACATATTTAACATCTTCAAAAGGTAGCATTTCGCCTACAAAATCTTTATCTATCAATGTCTCACCACTTTGTATTCTTTTCAACCCTTCAATCGCTACAATATTTCCAACAGGTATTTTTTCAACATGTTCCCTCCGCTGTCCCATAAAAATAGCTGTTCTTCGGATAATATCATAATTATTTTCTCTTAATAGGAATACTTCCTCTTTCATAGAACACATTCCAGAAAAGATCCTTCCAGTTCCTACCAGACCATGTTTATCTGCTTGTACTTTACTTAAACAAATTATTAGAGGCCCTTCAGGATCACAATTAATCATAGCTTTTCCAACCTTTGATCCTAAATCCCCGTCCCAAATTTTACGAATTCTATACTTTTGTGCTTCTTTAGGGTTAGGAAGGTGATCTATAACCATTTCCAGTATTGCGTTGTGTATTGGAAAATAAACAGCCAAATCAGCATATGTTTCTTTAGTGTATGTTTCTTTTTGATACCGTGATCTAATATCTGAAAACTTTAACTCATTATTTTCTAAAATTTTTAATGTAAAACCCCATTTGTGGAGCGCTGAGCCGAATGCAACGTTTCCATTGGCTGGAGATACTTGCCACTCTTTATTGAAGGGTTTATCTGCATGTCTTTTAATAATTGTATTAAAATCTTTAATAATTCTTGTATATTTTTTTCTTATTTGATCATCCGTTAACTTTAATTCTCGGATAAGGCGATCTACTTTGTTAATGTAAAGTACGGGCTTTACCCCTTCCTGTAACGCTTGTTTAATAACAGTTATAGATTGAGTTATTATTTCTTCAACAGCATCGACAACTACAACAACTCCATCTATTAACCTTAATGCGCGCGTTACCTTACCACTAAAATCTAAGTGACCTGGTGTATCAACAAGATTTATTAGAAAGGGGTCGTAATCTCTAAGAGATTTTTCATAGTATAAAGAAATATTGGTAGATTTCATAGTAATTCCACGGGCCTGTTCTTCCTCTAAATAATCTAAGACACGCGCTTCACCTGCTAAATCCGGCGATAATAATCCTGCCTCGCTTAAAAGCGAATCTGAAAGCGTAGTTTTACCATGATCTATATGTCCGACAAAGCCGATGTTTCTAATATTCTCAGCTTTTTCCATCATATTCAGAATTTCTGATATATCCTTTCTACGCGGCATCTTTACTTTTTCTCTTGTAAAATGATAATTATATATTATTTATCCATGATTGATTTGATTAAAATTTTAGTTTTATATGAATGTAAAAGGAGCGGGAAATTTCAGTCTCAATACTCAAGATCTTCTTCATTAAGTTAAGCATAACGCTACACTTTCAGTTGGGTCAGAGCTTTCAAAGAAATCGTTTCCCGCATATTTAAGTAATCATTATTATATGTTAACATCACCATCAATTATAACATGTCTTCCATCAACATGTAGTCTTTTATCACAAAATAATTCAATTGCTTTCGGAAAAATTTTGTGTTCCCATTCTAAAACTCGTGGTCCTAAGGTGGCTTCAGTGTCTGTATCATATACAGGAACACATTTTTGAATAATGATCGGTCCATGATCCGATTTAACATCGACGAAATGAACTGAACATCCAGAAACTTTTACTCCATATTCTAATACATCTCTATGTGCGTGCATTCCTTTAAATGCGGGTAATAAAGCGGGGTGTATATTCATAACATTCCCGTTAAAAGCATTGATAAATTTCTCACTTACTAACCTCATATAACCTACCAACACTACCAATTCACAATTATATTTTTTAAGTACAGTTATCATTTTTTCATCATATTCCTCTCTTGTGAGATGAAAAAACTTGTTAGATTCAATTAACTCAAAGGGAATATTGTGATTTTTTGCTCGCTCCATACAAAACGCGCCAGCTTTATTACATATCAATACTTTCACTCTCGCTTTGTTTTTCAAAATTCCATCTTCACAAGCTCTTACTATTGCTTCTAAATTTGAACCAGAACCACTTGCAATCGCACCAATTTTTAATTCTGTCATATTTGTTTTAAACTCAGTCTTTTAAAATAAGTTTGTGTAATTAATCATTAGATATGCAATTTAACACAATCTATAATGAAAATGTTTTTATTTGATTAATTTATATATTATATAGAATTTAGAATTAATTCATACTTAAATTTAATCTCTGGTATTAGTATTAATCTCTAAGAATTATTCTATTTGTTTAAAAACATCGTTTAAGGAACTTAAATAACTGTGTATATAATTTTAAAGGAGATCGTAATTAAATCATTACAATTTTTTCAATACAAATATTAGATTATTACAAAACAAGGAAAGGAATAGTTGCTTTTATAATTTAAATTTTTTTTAAATAATTAATAACAAAATTGAGTATTATGAGTTTTGAAGGAGAATTACAAAGAATTAAAGAAGAAATCATTAAATATCTCCCCGCTGATATAAAGGTAAATAAAATAGAATTTGAAGGCCCCGAAATAGCAGTTTATTCGGAAAATACGAATATTGATGTAGTTGAAGGTTCAGACGTTTTAAAAGAGCTTGCAAAATCTATGCGCAAAAGGGTAGTTTTTCGTTGGAATGTAGAAAATCGTAAAGATCCCTCTGAAACAGAAAATTACATACGAAATTTAATCAGTGAAGACGCAGAGATTTCAAATATAGAATTTGATCATACTCGTGGCGAGGTTATTATAGAATCGGGTAAACCAGGATTAGTCATTGGTAAAAAGGGCGTAAATTTAAAAGAGATTAGGATGAACACTTTTTGGCAACCGAAGACCATTAGAACGCCCCCATTAGCTTCAAGAACCATTAGTTTAATTAGACAAATGTTAACTAAAGAAAGGCAGAACCAAAAAGATATACTTCTTAATATTGGAAAAAGAATTCACAGACCTACTCTTTTTAATGACTTAGACATTCGTTTGACCTCATTAGGGGGATTTAGAGAAGTCGGGAGATCTTGCATCTTAATACAGACAAGAGATAGTAATGTCCTCCTCGATGTAGGATTAAATGTTGGAAATAAAAACGATCAATTTCCACATTTTGATGTACCCGAATTCTCAATAAGAGATCTAGATGCTGTAATCATCTCTCATGCTCACTTGGATCATTGTGGCATGGTTCCCTATTTATTTAAGTATGGGTATCAAGGACCAGTGTATTCTACCTTGCCTACTCGCAACCTATCCACAATGTTACAATTAGATTTTGTTCAGATTTGTGAAAAGGAAGGTATTCCAATGCCCTATTCAAAACGAGATGTAAAAAGTGCTGTTCTTCATACAATACCTCTTTCATGGGGTAAAGTCACAGATATTGCTCCTGATATCAAGTTAACACTTCATAATTCTGGACATATCTTAGGATCATCTTTAATTCATCTCCATTTCGGAAAAGGGGGCTATAATTTTGTGTATACAGGGGACTTCAAATATCAGAAGACCAGATTACTTGAAAAAGCTGCTGTGAAGTTCCCTCGCGTTGAAGCTCTACTTATCGAGTCAACTTATGGCGGGCCGCAAGATCGTATTCCCAGCAGACAAGATTCGGAGAGAGAACTCAGGCAAATTTTAACCTCCACAATTAAACGAGGTGGCAAAATACTCGTCCCAGTTTTAGCAGTTGGAAGAGCTCAAGAGCTAATAATCGTATTAGAAGAGTTAATATCAAAGGGTATCATTGATCAAGTACCTGTCTTTTTAGATGGGTTGATTTCTGAAGCAACTGCGATTCATACCGCAAATCCCGATTTTCTCAGCTCTGATTTAAGGGAAAAGATATTACACCAAGGTAAAAATCCGTTTCTGAGCGAATTTTTTACTACAGTTTCAGGTTACGAAGAAAGAAACGATGTTATTATGGGAGGGCCTTGTATAATTTTAGCGACGAGCGGTATGTTAATTGGTGGTCCATCAGTGCAGTACTTAAAA
>JAUWDN010000123.1 GCA_030608765.1 Promethearchaeota archaeon | reverse complement strand
TAAATTGGCTTTTTAACTTATTTATTGCTTTAGTTTGTTTTGAAGCGTAATTTTTCATGTTTTGACTCTCGTCAACGATGATTCCGCTAAAATCAATTGTTTCTAAAAAGTCAATATCATTTCTAATAGTTCCATAAGAAGTAAGAAAAATTCGATGCGGTTTTAAAAACTCCGGAATTCCTGACGCTTCTGTAATTCGCTTAGCTCCATGGTGAAGTACTACATCTAAATCCGGAGCAAATTTCTTTAACTCACGGTGCCAATTAAATAATATTGAAGTAGGACATATAATTAAAACACTTCCCAGATTATTAGGAAATTGATCTTTAAGATAACTTAAAAAAGCTATGACTTCAATAGTCTTTCCAAGCCCCATATCGTCAGCTAAACACAATCCAAAGTTGAATCTTGCCATATTTGCCATCCATGTCAGCCCCTCCTGCTGATAAGGGCGCAATTTTCCGTTAAACGATGATGGACAGGGAATTTCTTCAAATGATTCTACTGATTGTAATTTTTCAACAATCTCGCTTAATTCTCCTTCGACAATTACATCGTATTGAACACCGTTTTCTTGTGGTTGAATCTTTCCCGTTAATCCAAGTTTTAGAGCATCCATATAACTTTTCGTTTCAGAATCCTTAATGCCCTTTAAATCTTCAATATTTTGCTGATCAATTAATATCCATTTTCCACTTATGTTAATTAATGGATCGTCGGAGTTAATCAGATTATTGAATTTTTCATCCGAAAGCTTTTTTCCTTCAAGAGTAACCTCCCATTTAGATTCTAACATTGAATTAATATTAAATATTGATGGTAAACCTGGATGTATCCCTTTTCTTACCTTTGTTTCTTTTTTTGAACGAATAATTAGCTTTGCGGATACACGTTGCTCTCCACCCCTCCTAAAAACATCAGGAAGAATAATATTAAATCCACTTTGAATCAATAAATCTTTTGGATATTTTAAAAAATCCATTACCTCTCTGGAAGTAAGTTTTATCTCGCCTTTTATGGATTCTAAGAGGGCTCTTTTAATTGGTGGGAATATCTTTGATGCTGCACCCAAAGCTCTTAAAATAATTTCTAAAAATTGTCCGTCGTTTTCAAAAAATCTTTGAAATTCTTCTTTTTTTGAGTTACTTACTTCCCAGAGTTCGTTTAAAGGAATAGATTTTGCTCCGTCTTGTAAAGAGAGGTAAAACAATAAAGGCCAATCATCTTCTGGTTTTTTAGGGTACTTTAATTCTAAATTGAACGTAAAACCTTGCTTTAGCGTAAGTCCTTGAGCAGATTGCGTCCAATTCTTTATTAAAGCTGGTAAAATACTTTCATAAAATTCTTCTACTTTGAAATTAGTATCTTTATTGATTAGAGCTTTAAGAAATTTGTAATCCCAACCCAATTTAAAGTCTGGATCTGTCTCCTTTGCAATTTCTGTACTATAAAATTCTTTAAACGTGTGAAAATCACTTTTATTAAGCGTAGAGCGTATTAAATAATCTCCTATATTATCCATGAAGATCGAAAAAACATAGGACGGGTGCCATAGCCCGTCTGATTTAATTGCTCCATTTACACGAATGAAATTGATAGGAAGACAAAAAGCAGGCCAAGAACTATTATTTAAGATCATTTTAAAACGATCCTTATCCTTTTGAGACTTTAGTAATAAGCGCCATTGACCGTTGTATCTTTCGCTTGTAATTGGTTCCAAAATAGGAATGAATTTTCCGTTGTTTAATAGTTCAAATATTAATTTTGTTAAAAACGCCCACGTCTTAATAGAATTACTAAAACGCTCCATACCTCGATCTTGACTGCCAATTATTTCCAATTGAAATAGTAACTTTACAGTAGGTGCAATAGGCATGATTTTTCCAATGAACGGCGATACTTCAAAAAATTGCGCGGAAGATATAGTACCGTCAGCTTTTAATGAATGTACCGGAACCGCAAAGTTGATCTTACACGTCAATAGCTTATTTGCAGGAATAGTGGAAAATCTGAGCTTGATGCGCTCAGTAAGCTCCTTTTCTGACGGATTTGTTGGATTCCACAATAGAAAAAAACTAGAATTTCTCGGAAGTTGTTTTGTTTTAGAAATTAATTCAAACCCACTTAATGGCTCATTCCAATAAGATGCTGGAATATAAATTAATTCGAGTTTATTAACAAGTTTCATGGATCAATAGGGCTCCAAATCAATGATTAACAATATAAATAATGATTTTTGTATAAAGAATTTCCAATATTTAATGCTTGTATATTTAAAACCTCGATGTATATAATGTAAAATTAGATTAAAATTTATTTTAAACGATATGATTTGAAAAAAAACATTATTTTCAAACATTTCTTCATTAATTTCTATGCCTAATCCCGATCTCTACCACCTTATAGGAGCGCTCAGCGTAGTATCCACCCTTCTTATCAGAAAACGCGTGAAATCCTAATTTATTTCTTTTTTCTTTTTTTTAAATTAACTATAAATAGAAGCTTACTACTTTTGTAATAACGATTTTGACAAAAATCAGGTTAAAAATTATTTGGCTCAAATTCTATAATATTTATTCTAAATACTCTATTCTTCTTTCCAGTAGCTGTAATTTTTCACTTATATTCTTAAATTGATTCGTTAAAATTCGATTTTTGCAATCGTCCCATTTCTTGCGAAATTGGTAAAAATACTCCGATATCTCGAGCAAATCACCATAGACTACCCTATAATTTTCAATAATAGAAAATTGGATATAAATAGGCAGTAATTCAAAAACTCGAATTTCGAATTTTAAAGGAGCTTTTCCAAATAGATTTTTTTGTATTTTGATATTAATTTCTTTATCTTTTAGGTGAGTAATCACAGCGATATCAATATCAGATTTTGGACGCATTTCACCATTCACAAATGATCCAAAGATTACAACATCACATTTTTCTTTTAAAAAATCCAACTTCTCCCTGATATTCTCAAATTCAACTGATATCATTTAAACTATCCTCAATAATTCTAACCCATTTCAATAATAGGTCTTTTACCTCTTGAACAGAATCTAATATAATCTGATCATCAACGGCATTATAACGGTGTACTATAATATTTCGAAGCCCATTGGCTTGACTCAACTTATTTCCCAATTCTGGATCCAACTTCTTTATATTGATGATTTCATTAATGTTATAGTTGTCATCTTTCACTTGAATCCCCAAATCTTTTACAAGCATTGCAATTAAATCAACCATTGCCTCAATGGAAGTTTGAAGGGAATAAAATATTCCACGTTTTTCCAGCTTATTTTTGGGAATTAAAGGTAAATCCTGAATATAATCAAAAATGTGCTGAATCTTATCCTTATAACGTTTGCTTCTCAGTTCGTCCATCAGAATTCAATCCTAATTAGAATTATATTGTATTAGCGTTCTATTAGTACAATCAATTTTCTATTATTTATATTTATTGATGGCTATTTTGATTAGAAAACGCTTGAAATCTTAATTATTTTCATTTCTCTTTTTTTTAATTTTTTGATATTGACTATAAGCGCAAACTAATAGAAAACATACGATTATCACAAGTTCTTACGATATAAGTATAAAAAAAAGAATGTTGTCTTAAATTTTTATAACATTTTTCTCAAACATTTCTTTATCGATATCTACTCCCAGACCCGGTTTATCAATCGCTTTGACTTTACCTTTAACACATCTAATGGGTTCTTCAAGCATTTGAAACTCCTCGGGGTAAAATGGAAATTCGCACCATTCGCATCGGGAAGCCATTATAAAATGAAGATTCGCTAGTAAAATATGCCCAAATCCAAAAATATGAGGTATGCATTGAACTCCTTTCACTTCCGCCATTGCATCAATCTTTTTCAACTGTAAAAATCCACCACATCGCGTAACGTCTGGTTGTACTATATCAAAACAATCTCGTGAGAGAATGTCTTCAAATCGAAAGATGCCCATGTCGTTTTCTCCTCCAGCTATTTGTACCGGGGATTTTGCTTTTATCTTAGCTAATCCATTCAGGTTATCTGTTGGTATAGGTTCTTCTAGCCAAGTAACGTTATGTTTATCGCATATTTCTGCAAGTTTAAGAGCATCGTGAACAGACTGATATGCCGAATTTGCGTCAACCATTATGTCGATATCAGGAAAAGTATCTCTCACTTCCTTCAAAATCGCTTCGTCGTTTTTAAGTCCCGTTCCTATACGCAATTTTACGGCTTTAAAACCCCCCAACTCGGGATTAACAACGTTTTCAACGGTTTTAACAGCTGGTTTTGGTTTATATCCCCGTAGAATAGAAGCATAACATTTAACTTCTCTCTTTCGACCTCCGAGCAGCTTATATATTGGTTGTTTAGTTGCTTTTCCCATTATGTCCCAACATGCAATCTGTATAGCAGAAGTAGCTTGAGGTATTCCAAACATAATTCTATTAGTGTTTTGATACACATTGTGAAAGATTTCCTCAACCATAAAAGGGTCTTTATTCAAAACGAGCTTCCTCAAGGCATCATCGATGAATTGTTTTTGAGCTAAATTACTTAAATTCCAATGTGTTAACGCCCATCCGTCAATACCTTCATCTGTTTTGAGATTTGTGTAGAGACCACTAGCTTGAAGTCTTGGCATACTTCCAATTTTAACTTTAAAATCCATTTTTAAAACATATGTTTTAATGTCTGTTATTTGCATAAATAATCACTTCGAATATGATATTATTTATAATATGTATTTTTAATTAAAATTTTTAACAAAGAATTATTATACTTCCTTAGTAGTTCAAAAAAAATCGATTAAAGGGAAGTTCTTGGCTGAATTATTTGACTCATCATCGGTAAAAAATCCTTTCGAAGAATTAGCTGTAGTCTACGTGCTGTATTTTGACGAGTCTCAGGGTCATATGCCCTTAATTATTTACCCCTTAGAAAAATACAAGAACGACAAAGCGTTTATGCGTCCGATTAAATATCATCCTATTTGGTTTTTAAGTTTGGACGACTCAGACGCGTTAGATCACATAGAG
>JAUWDN010000137.1 GCA_030608765.1 Promethearchaeota archaeon | reverse complement strand
GCGTTTGGTGTTAAAACGAAGCTCTCTAATTCTCTCTTCGAGGGTTGGGTCGATACAGAGTTTATAGAATTCGGTAAAAATGTAGTTGTTGGACAGGGTGCCATAATTCAGTCTTCAGTTATTATAGGAAACTTTTTAATTATTAGGAAAACAGTTATCGAGGAGAATGTACGAATAGGAGCACATGTAATAATTATGCCCGGAACTCACATAGGAAAAAACTGTATTTTGAACACTTGGTCGTCTACCATGGTTGGACAAGAATTAAAAGAAGGGTGGATATACAATGGATCTCCGGCAAAAGAATTTAAGAAAAATAGATTTTTTGAAGATATTCCAATTGAGAAACTCACTAAAACTATCGGGGACATGGACGGATTATTAAAGAAATATGATGAACAACGCGGCGCTAGAGTAACGAAAGAGCGGATATTACTTAAAAGAAAAGATAAAGGGGACCATACCACCGAAGAAAAGGAATAAACATGAAGATAGGTTATGTACAAACTTCTCCAATATTTGGAGAAATAACTCAAAACTTTGAACAAGTTGAAAAGTTATTAGGTTATTCTAAAGCAGATTTGATTGTTTTACCCGAACTCTTTGCAACTGGATACACTTTTATATCTAAAGAAGAAACGGAATTATTGGCCGAAAATACTGAAGGAAATACTGCCGAATTTTTAATGGGAATAGCCAGAAGAACAAGCGCTGTGGTTGTAGGCGGATTCATAGAAAAAGATGGTAATCAAATTTTTAATTCGTCTATGATTGTCTCAGATAGCGAAGTTCTTGGAATATATAGAAAAATTCACCTTTATTACAAAGAAAAATTATGGTTTTCTCCGGGAAACAAAGCTTTAGAAATATACGAAGTAAAAAACGCAAAAATTGGAATTATGATTTGTTTCGATTGGTTCTTTCCTGAGACAATTCGAAGCTTAACTCTTCTTGGAGCAGATATTATAGCTCACCCCGCTAATTTAGTTCTTCCTTATTGCCAGAGAGCAATGATAACCCGTTGTTTGATCAATCACGTTTTCGCTATAACTTCTAATAGAATTGGTAATGAAGCAAGAGGAGAAGATAAATTTACATTTACGGGGGGAAGCCAAATTACCTCTTATAATGGTGATGTACTCTCATCTGCCCCAAAAGATAAACCACATATTGATTTTGTTAAAATAGATGTAGAGAAGGCTAGGGATAAAAATATTAATGTATATAACAATGTAATAAAAGACAGAAGAACGGAGTTTTACTTATGAAAGCTGCTGTATTCGATGGTCAAAAAATATCAGTTAAAGAAGTACCTATACCAAAACTTGGAGATTCTCAAGTTTTAATTCAAATAAAAGCGTCAGGAATATGTGGGACAGATATAGCTATAGTAAAAGGAGATTTACCAACGCCAACTCCGCTCATTTTAGGTCACGAGTTTGCAGGTGAAGTTATAGAAGTCGGTAAGAAAATTAACTCAAACTGGGAAGGAAAACATGTCACATCCGAAATTAATACCAACATCGATTTCAGTTGTTATTACTGTAAACGAAAGATTTTTTCCCAATGCCTATCGCGCAAAGCCTTAGGTATAGATATTAATGGCTCCTTTGCTGAATACATAGTTCTTGAGCCATATTTACTTCACGAAATACCGAGAAAGATTTCTTACAAGGAAGCAACATTTATAGAACCTTTAGCAGCAGCGTATCAAACATTTGAAATGATGCCATTAGCAGATGAAGACAAAGTTATCGCAATCTATGGACTTGGAAAATTAGGTTTATTACTAACCCAAGTTGCTTTAGTTAAAGGATTGGATGTAATAGCAGTTGATGGTTCAGATAAAAAGCTTTCTATGGCTGAAAAGTATGGTGCAAAACAATTAATTAACCGTTTTGAGGTAGAAAACATAAGTGATGAAATCAAAGGTTCAACTGATAATCTTGGAGCAGATATTGTCGTAGATACTACAGGCAATCCAGAAGCTCTTATAGATATCGTTGCTTCGTGTAAAACACGAGGTAAAATCCACATTAAAAGTACTCATGGATTAAGAACTCCAATCAATCTTACTGATATAGTAGTTCGAGAAATCACAGTTTACAGTAGTAGATGTGGTCCATTTGATAAAGCTATTGAGGGATTAAGCTCTGGAGATATTAAAGTTAAAAATTTAGTTTCCAAAATGTATGACTTAGAAAATATTAGAGAAGCATTTGCTGCTTACGATGAAAATCCAGATTTTATTAAAGCAGTTATCATAATTTAGTAAATAGTACCTGGTTTTCCAAGTACCTAACGATTTTTTTACAAGCTTTCAGGCGGGAGTTATTAGTGGGATAAAATAATTCCGGTCTCGGGCACTCTTGGTCTAAAACACATAATCTTTTATCAGAATCATATATTAAAGGATAAAAACGACATCCTTGTGGTCTTACTTCATAAATTTTACACAGTTTAGTTGTCGGATCAAAGAAAACGCAATATCCATCTATATTTTTTAATTGAAACAATCTATCTTCTATTTTTTTCACAAAATCAATTTCTCTTAAGTTTTTTGGATCGTTATTCTTAATACGGGCAACATCCCGAGTAGAAAGAATCATTTCTGTTTCACGACAACAATTTCCGCAATCCACACATTTGTTCTTCATAGTTGATTTTAGGTTTTCTACTTTAAATTCATATTTAAAAAGGAAAAAACAAATTTTTTAAACTATAAAAGTAATCTTTTATCTTAATTATAACTTGATCGTGTATTATTTTTTGACGTGATAAATAAATCATGGTTGTAGAGGGTAAAGCAGAAGTCTCTACGGTTTCTGAAGATTCTGAAGAAGAACCGGTTATAGAAGAATTGAATATGCAATACGGCCTTTATATGTTTCTCTTTTTTGTTATTTACTATATATCGTGGATCGGCCCCGGCTTTATTTTTATGGCGTATTTCATGATGGTATTTCGCGAATATTTTTTAGATACTCCCACTTTTATAGCAATTTTTACAGAACTAAATCCGCTTCTAGCTTTGTTTTTAATGCCTTTGATTATAATTGTTTGTTATTTAGTACACCTATTGTTTATAGGAATTAGTACTAAGATTATTTGGGCCATAACTGAAAAGATTTCACCGTCTAAAAACGGAATTATACCGAGAAACATTAAATCAAAAGCGGCAGACTATTATCACATACGATCGTTTATTTTAAAATATGGTAAAAATGTTTTTGTTAAGGGATTCGTACCGTGGTTGTCTAACTGGTTTTTTAATTTTGTGAAGGCGAGTAAGATAGGAAAGGGCACTACAATCGAGGAGTCGTTAGTAAATGATAAATTTATAAACGTCGGGAAAAACTGCTATATTGGAGTTAATTCAGGACTAGCATCACACGTCGTTGAGGGTATTTTTGGCAATATCTCCTATTTTGAAATTACACTGAAAGATAACGTTACTTTTGCTGCCATGAACGCGGTTGGTCCGGGATCTGAAGTTAGCGATAATTGTTTTTTGTTACCCTTAGCATCAGGTCAAAAACATGTTATGATAGGGAAACAAGGAGAAAAAAAGCGTTTTGGGTATTACTTTGGACTCCCTCTTCGGAAAATATTCAAAAGAAAATTAAAGGACTATATGGGCTTAGACCCTGAAGATTTAGAGAGAAATGAGAATCTAGAAGATTACATTTCCAAGAAAAGCAAGAAAAAGTCAAAAACAAAAGAAAAGAATGTCAAAAATATCGAAGAGGCCGTTGTTAGGGATGTAGATGAAACCAGCGAAATCGATACTGAAGGCCAAAAAAAGGAAGAGCCTATTGACATTAACAATTTAACTAAAGAAGACTTAGCAATTGACTTTACAACTAGTAGTGTTATTAGCAGAGTAAATATAAAGTTTCTAGCTGTTTACGTACCAATCTTTTGGTTGAGTGGGTTAATGGTAGCAATATTTTGGTATGAATATACCAGATATTTTGGACTCTCTACAATACTATTTCTGCCAATTGCTCTCTTTTTAATGATTTACTTATTTATTTTAGGAGTGCTGTTTTTTAGCAAAATGCTTCTAATTTTAGTCAATCTACTGCATAATCCCCGAGAAGGTATATTTATAGCCGAAATTGGTGATAAGGATTATGAATTTTGGATGATGAGGACAGAATTAAAAAAAATCGCACTTTGGTTAATGAGAAACTCGCCACTACCTTGGATAGACGTACTAGCGTTTAGATGGTTTGGTATACGGATGGATTTTTCAAGCCACTTAAACGATGCGTGGTGTGATGCCGAGTTTATAGATTTTGGTCGAAGTGTATTAATTGGACAAGGAGCAACAGTGATGTCTTCAATGGTAGTGGGTAAATATTTGATAATTAAAAGGGTAATATTTGAGGATTACGTTCTAGTTGGTGGACAAACAACCATCGCCCCCGGTACGATAATGAGACATGATAGTTTGATTGGTGCTCTGAGTTCTACGACTTACAATCAAATTCTTGACCCCAATTGGATATATTTCGGAATACCTGGCATTAAGCTAAAAAAAAATAAATATGCCCAGGTAAGAAGAGATATCATAATAAAGCGTAGCGTTGATGACGAGATGAAGATCGAAACGATTCACGAAGTTAATATTGACGATGATAAAAAAGATTTAATAAAAACAGAAGAATCGGAGGGTAAACATGTCAATTCCTAATACCATGCGCATTGGGCCTCTTATACCAACTGTTCTGATAAAGAAGAGATACTTAATTTTTTACTTGATAATCGTCTGGTTCAGTTTTATCCCACTTTTCCTGGAATTATGGGTATATTGGCAGTTTCTGTGGA
>JAUWDN010000296.1 GCA_030608765.1 Promethearchaeota archaeon | reverse complement strand
GAGACATAGGTATATATTATTCAAAGTAATTAAAGAAAGAGAGAATGTTTTGGATCAGAGAGACATCTTAAATTCATTATGGGCGTCGATTTGGAAATATTTTGGGTTAAAGGAGGCTAGTAAAATAGGATTATGGTTGCTCGATATTAATTTTGCAGATGGTTTTGGTATTGTCCGGTGCTCTCACCAGACAAAAGAAATAGTATTATCTGCGTTAACGCTAATAACGGAGATTTCTGGGAAGAAGATAATATTATCTCCGATTAAAACTTCTGGAACTATCCGTAGCATTAATAAATTAAAAGAATCAATGTTAATTAAAGGATAAATCTTATGTAAGATAAACTTAAAGAAGAGATAATGAGGAATCCTAATATAATATTAGCTCAAATTAAAAAAATAGGTAAATCATTATATTTTGAGTAAACCTTGATCTGTCTTTAGATGACGAAAAATATAAAGATTTAAAAATACTTCTGGATAAAAATAAAAGTAAATTCAAAGATATAAAATTAGAAGAATTAAATTTGTCTAAAAGTAAAGTGAACATAAATGGATAGATGGAAAATTAATTTGAAATTCTCTGATGGAACTAACAATGAATTAGAATTATACGATGCTAAGGCATATTTTAATGGATATTTAAAGATTAAGAGATCGTACTTCATACGATTGGTTAAAGCAATTAAAATGACAAAAAAATACTCTACTGGTCGTGCGATAGAGAAAGTAATTGGGCCGGATGCAAAGGAATGGACTGAAAACGCTTGGATGCTTCTTTTAATTAAGGATAACGAAAAAAAGAACCCATTTTGGCTTTTTATAAAAAGAGAGAAAGATTTATCAGGTTTATTAATCGCAATAGGGCCAAAATCGTTTGCAGAATATAACAATAGTAATATGCTTGAAGCTAAACGAAATATAAAAAGATTGATAAATTATGTAGTCGCTTATTTAAACAAGTTTAACTGTAGTGTCCTACTCCCTAATTATCTCTCCTAAATCATAGTATAGTCTCAAAATGATAGAATTGAGTTCTTTTTTTAAGATAAATGAGTTATAAATATTTGATTTGAAATCCTTAAAATTTGATAAGATAAAGAAAAAATATTAAATTCACTTTTAATTATCAATTTTATAAAGTTTCTTAATTTTAAAGCAAAATTGAACCAGAGCTTAATTGAAAAAAAAGTGGCTAAAGAACTGTGAAGAAAAACATAACAAGAATAATAACTCTTATATTCATTACTCAAGTACTCCTTAGTTCAGCATGTTTAATAAGAAATAGCTATGGAACCCCAATTGAAACAGAAGTGGGGTTTGGAACCGCTCCTATTATAGATGGAGTTATAGATGTAACTACTAACGAATGGAACTCTGCGGAAAAGCTAAGTATCAGTTTATTTCCTAATTTAGTAAATCAAAGCGATGGATTACCTATTGATTTATGGATTTTGCAAGCAGATTTAAGTTTAAATATCTTAGTCCGATTCGATTTAAATGTTCATAATTCAAGCGAATACAATAACGAATTTATAGGGATATTAATAGCTGATTGGGACGATGCTTTAAACTTTACTGACGCTAAAATTGTTCAATTTTCAAACATAAGTGAGAATACTTTGGAATATTTAGATTATTATATTAATGATACAATATACTATGAAGACACTATCTCTGACGGGGAAGGCACTGCTAAATTAGAGAGTAATGAAATTATTTACGAATTTTCAATGCCGGTTGAAAATGTTGAAGAAGGAATAGAGGATGTAGAATTAGAGCATGGTGTTAGTTTTGATTTTAAAATCGTATTTGGCAAAACTGCAGCTGCAGCTGCAGTTTATCCTGATGATATTATTATTTCAAATATAGTTTCTATATACCTAGAGTTTGCACCTGGGGCTCCAGATATAGATATTGATGAAATTGTAATGTCTATCTCAACTTTTATCATTTTTGCCACAATAGGGGCTCTTTACATATTTTATATTTATCGAATTACTCAACTTAAGAAAGAAATCGAAAGAATAAGGAGTTAAAATGTCTAAAATAAGAAAAGATACAGTTAAATCAGAATCGTCTAAAAGGAAGTCAAAATTTATAGAGAAATCTGCTTATCGCTCTGTTATACTTTCAGGCATGCTTGGGGGTGTTTTTTTAGTATTATCGATAATATTGAATGGAGAAATTATTATTGTATTTACGAGTGATGATTTACTCTGGGTAATCATAGATATTGTTCTCAAGGTTGTTATTATTTTATTTTTCTTCTTCTTTATGATGATTAGTATTGGAAATTACAAAGAACTGACAGGTAAACCAATAGATTTTAAGATAATTCTGCTGATTTTTATCCTATCGTTGATTCAATCATTTAAAAATTCAATAGTTTTCTCGTTCACTTTCATAGGTTTATTAGTAATAGTAGTTTACTTGTATTTAGTTCAAGAAAACTGAAGAATATTAACCATTTCATTTTCTAATTTCAATGTTGAAATTTTTTATTGGTCATAGAGGGACTAGAATAGATTATGATGAAAATACAGTAGATGCTTTTGAAGTTGCATTAAAATCTGGAGCTAATTACATTGAATTTGATGTTAGAAAAACTATAGATAATGAGTTAGTGATTTTTCATGATTCTAAAGTTGATAGGATTACTAATACATTAGGATGTTTAGAAAATTTTAGATATCCAGAAATTGCTCGTATGCATTTTAAATTAACAGATTCAT
>JAUWDN010000080.1 GCA_030608765.1 Promethearchaeota archaeon | reverse complement strand
GACAGATTTCTGGCAATATCCCAAAGATCGAGAGCAATATTTAGAACAGATATTAAGAGATAATTATGCTAAGAATTACATTTGCCCGTCTTTAACAAAAAACGGTAAGAAGGTTGTCGTTCAATTAAACTCTCATTTAATGCTAGATAAAAAAGGAAATCCGTATGGTATTGAAGGAACCTTTATCGACATCACAGAGAAATACAAATTAGAAGAAAAATTAAGAGAATCGGAGAGAAAATATCGTAATCTCTATGATAACACGCCATTTTCGGTAGTGCTAATCAACACTCAAGGAATAGTTGTAGACATGAACCCAAAAGCAGAAAAAATGTTTGGTTACGCACCAAAAGAGTTACTTGGCCGTAAGTTTATGGATCTTTCAATTATACATCCAGACCATTTATCTACTATTCTTGAGCTTTTTAAAAAGTTCGTAAAAGGAGAGAGAATACATAGAATAGATGTACGAATACAAAGAAAGGATGGAAAGATATTTTGGACAAATTTACAAGCAGCGTTAATGAAGATTAATGATGAGATGTTTGTACAAGCGCTATTTACAGACATCACTGCGCAAAAAGAGGTAGAGTTCTTAATTGACGAGGAAGTTAAAAAATTGAAAGAACTTGATAAAATTCGTAAAAATTTAATTTCAAGAGTTTCTCATGAATTGAAAACTCCTCTCGTTTCCGTTACTGGAGGTTGTGAACTACTTTTGACAATTTATGAAGAAGAATTAAATAAGGGGGAACTAGAAATAATAGAACTTATTGAGAAAGGAGGTAAAAGATTAAAACATTTAGTTGATAATTTAATTGATATTTCTCGAATCGAGTATGAAAAGTTCAAATTAGTAAAAGAGCTAAATGATTTGAGCGCAATAATTCGAGAGATATCTAACGAACTAAAGTATTCAATAAGAGAAAGAAATATTAATTTAAGTCTCGTACTTCCAGAATCTTTTTATATTAAATTGGACAAAGCTAGGATCGAGCAAGTAATAATGAATTTACTCTCTAATGCTATAAAAAATACACCTCCAAATGGGGAGATATTTGTAAATTTGAAGAAAAAAGAAAGTTCAGCAGAATTTTCTATAAGAGACACGGGAATAGGCATATCTAAAGAGGAGATGAATATGTTATTTACTAGATTTGGCAAATTAGAACGATACGGTGAGGGTTATGAATATATCGATATCCAAGGAACGGGATTGGGATTATTTATTTCAAAAGAGATAATTGATTCGCACGAAGGGGAAATTAGAGCTGAATCAGGTGGAAGAAATAAAGGAAGTACATTTATAGTGAAGTTACCAATCTCTTGATGTAAATGGTAAATAACTAAGTGTTATAGTAGTTTTGCTATATTAAAACCTTTTTCGATTAAATTGTAGTTAATGCTTCCTAATTTTTTTCCCATTTTGTTCAATACAACATCTTTAAGATTCTCTAAATGTAGATCTGGGAGTGCTTTTGAAAGTAAACCTAAAATTGGAGTATTAATAACGGGATTTCCATCTATGGTTAAATTTTCTTCAAGAGCTAAATAATTAATATCCGCGACAACAACTGTAATTGCATTGCTAAAATTATATTTGTTAATAAAATATTCGGGAGTTTTATTTGAGTTTACTATAAACACTCCATTTTTCTCTAAAGATAGAGCTGCTTCTTTGGTTAATACACTATCATCAAACACGATTAATATATTAGGATTTTCAATTTGAGCACGATCGTATATCTTTTCTGTCCTAGATAATTTTACATACGCTTGAACAGGAGCACCTCTTCTTTCTGCACCAAAGGAAGGATATGCTTGGACATCGACGAAATTTCCACTTAAATACGCTGCTTCTGCTATTATTTCACATGCAGTTACTATACCCATACCTCCTCTACCAAGTAGTATTATTTTTATTAATTCCAACTCGCTCATATCAAAAACCTACTTTTTACTAGCTTTGTTTTTAGGAATGAACCTTATTTTTAAAGAGTTTATCAAAAAATTAAAAAGTTTTGCTATTCTTGGTTTTAAAGCTCTACGATTTATTAAATTACTGCAATATATGATGAAAAGTATAAAGAGTATATATCATAAATAAGAGTATTCAATCGAAAAGTATTCTGTGAACCATAAATTATGATTAACAAAAAAGGTTATTTTGAAGGGAGAGAAACCAAAAGGTTATTCTATCAATATTGGTTACCTGATTCGGGAGATATAAAAGCATTTATAATAGCTTTACATGGTTGGGGTACTCATTCCGATAGAATGGAAGTACCAGCGGAAAATTTAACGGTGAACGGATATGCTATCTACTCATTTGATATTAGAGGTCATTGGAGAAATGCAGGTAACAATCCCGGGCATATTGATAGCATGGATCATATACAGAAAGATATTGTACTATTTATAGATTTGATAAGAAAAAGTGCTAAAGATAAGAAAATCTTTTTAATGGGTCAATCGTTTGGGGCTTTAATTTCTTTAATTTTTGCAATTAATCATCCAGCTATACCTGGCGTTATAGCATCGTCCCCATTGTTGAGATTTTCAAAAAATTTATCGTTAAGTAAAAGATTGGGTAAGAAAATTGCTGGTCCTATTTCTAAAATTTCTCCATATAAAACAATAGATATGATAATAGAACAAAACCTTTTAACAAGCGACATCAAAATACTACGTAAACATATTGGAGATACTAAAAAAATCGAAAAAATTTCCTTGAGATCTGCTGCCGAAATGGAAACATCTATGAAATGGGCTATGGAAAACGCTGCAAACTTATTATGTCCAACATTGGTGTTACAAGCTGGAAAAGATAAAATGGTGGATAAGGAAGCGACTAAAGAATTCTTTGAAAATATTAAAACTAAAGATAAAACGTACAGGGAATACGATGGGCTTCTTCATGAATTATGGAATGAAAAAAGTAGAGCACAAGTTTTTCAAGATATGTTTGTATGGCTAGAAAAGCATCAGAAAAATTAAAAATTATGAAATGGAAAAAAAATAATATCCAATTAAGGATATTTTTTATATAATTCCTTTATAAAATCGTCTAGTTCTTTCATAGATTTTTTCTTAAAAGCTACTTTTCCACACTCATCTTCTAAATCGAAGCAGGATTTAATGTAAGCTTTGTTCATAATTGTTAGCATGGATTTTATGAAGAATAGGAATTCTGTTTGGTGTTTAGTTAAAATTTTTAGGAATTTTCTTGTTTCCAGATCGATAGAATCAAGAGGAAAAATGCGTGTTGGAAAATTAACATTTTTAAGTTCTTCTAATCCAGCTTTATCGGCTGTAAATAACATATTTTTAGCAAATGTTAACCCGAAACTTAATAATGGTAAAAGTGTTGCTCCTGTTTGTGGAAACGCTGAAATTGCAATCTCCGGAAGCCTTAAATATAATTCTTCCTTAGGCCTTTCCGCAAAAATTCTTAAATCAGATGCTAATATCATCAAAACTCCAAAACCTACGGCTATCCCTTTAACTTGTGTGATAATTGGTTTCTTTATCAGAAGCATTGTTTCATTTACTTTTCTACCCCATTCTGTAATTTTAGAAATCTTTTCAGGGTCTCCTTGGATTTCTTTTAAGTCATACCCTGCCGAAAAGAAACGTTGCCCAGTGCTCTTGATTAAAATACATTTTACCAATTCATCTTCATCTGCTTCTAATAACCTATTATGCATCGTCTGGAGCATATTAATATTGAAAGCGTGTGCTTTTTCTGGTCGATTTATTGTAATTGTAGCTAAACGACCCTTAACTTCGTACAAGATTAATTTTTGATTACTCATAGTATCTCAAACTCATTTTGGTAAATTAATATTTTATCATGTTATAAGAAATAAAAGTTTTTAGAGAATTGCTCGAGAATTACTTAAATTGGATTTAATAAAACTAAATATTATTAATTTTCTAATAAATACTATAAATTTCTTTTAAAAACTTATAGTCTTGTAATATTTAATTCTAAAATTAGATTCTTTTCTTATAATGTCTAATAAAAATTCGATAGAGGATAGGAGATTTAAAGACTTAACTCCTATGATGAAACATTGGTACAGTGTAAAGGAAAGTCATTTAAAAAAATACCCAAACCATATTATAGCGTATAGAATGGGGGATTTCTATGAATTTTTCTATGACGACGCTGTAAGAGTTTCTAAACTATTAGGGATTACACTAACAAAACGAAAAGTAGGAGGCGATGCATACCCACTTGCAGGGATTCCTCATCATGCAGGGAATTATCTAAAAAATTTAGTAAACTTAGGTCAAACTGTAGTCGTTGTTGATCAATTAGAGGATCCTTCTACTGTAAAAGGCAGGATAGTTAAACGAGGTGTTGTGCGAATACTTTCTCCCGGAACTATTATTGAATCGGACATGTTAAAGTCTAACGAGAACAACTACATTTGCTCAATTGTTAAGGAAAGAAAGGGTTTTGGTGTCGCATTCGCAGACCTCTCAACAGGTGAATTTGTTACTACCGAATTCTTAAAGAGCGATCAAGATCCTTTAGAAAAAATACTAACTGTTTTTTCGCAATACGATCCAGTTGAAGTGATCATACCTACTCAATTAAAAAAAGATGAACATCTCTTTATGTTATTATCCGATTTAAACAACGCCCTAATTAAAACTTTTGAGGATTTAATTTTTGATTACGATGAATCTTATAATTTAATTAAAAGACACTTCAAGATCTCAAATTTAAATAGCTTTGGTTTAGAACTTAGTGAATTGGCGGTTCAAGCATCTGGAGGATTGTTAGCTTTTTTAAAAGAAACCCAGAGAGATGTATTACCTAACATTTTCAAGATTAATTTTATTCGAGAAGAAAAAGTTCTACATATAGATTATATTACCCAGAGAAACTTGGAATTAGTTAATTCCCTTTGGGAAAAAGGGAAAGATACCACCTTGTACTCAATATTTAATCAGACTCATACACCGATGGGGGCTAGATTATTAAAAAAAATTATTCTCCAACCATTAACAGATTTAAATGAGATAAACCAAAGAATTAATATAGTTCAGAAGTTTAAAGACGATATTTTCTTAAGGGAAGAATTAAGGGAAGAATTAAAAGTAATAGGCGACCTTGAAAGAATTATTAATCGAATCAATTATTCTAGAAATAGTAACGCTCGGGACTTAATTAACATAAAGAGTGCTTTAGAAAGAATACCTAAAATCAAAATTTTATTGAAAAAAACTAATATTCCAGAAATCTCAGACTTCAATAAAAAAATTGATGATTTTAGAGAGATTCAAAGGGTAATTGATGTTTCTATAAAAGAAAATCCTCCGACCACGATTAGAGAGGGAAATTTAATTAAAACGGGTTTTAATGATAGAATCGATGATTTGAGAGATATACTTCAGAATGGTATGGGTTATGTTCTTGAATATGAGAAAGAACAGAGGAAAAGATGGAAAATAAATTCTGGTTTAAAAGTGGGACATAATAACATACTTGGTTACTACATCCAAATTACTTTTAGGGCCCTAAAAGAGATTCCAAAAGTGCCAGATGATTACATAGAACGTCAGACGCTTAAAAATGCTAAGAGATACACCACCAGCGAATTAAAAAAGCTTGAAGAGAAAATAGTTAATGCTGAAGAACAGATAAGTGAAATGGAATACGAAATGTTTTGTAAAATCCGAGAAAAAGTCGTTGGAAAAACGTTAGACATCTTAGAAGCAGCTAGAAATATAGCTTATATTGATGTATTAGCCTGTTTTGCTGAGGTCGCAGAGAAATACAACTATTGTCGTCCAAAGATGAATAAAGAAGATAGAATTATTATCAAAGAAGGGCGTCATCCCGTTGTGGAGCAGATTAATATCTCTGAACGATTCATACCTAACGATTGTTATTTGGATACGAATAAAGAGCAGATTTTAATAATTACAGGTCCAAATATGGCGGGTAAAAGTACTTTTCTACGGCAAGTTGCATTAATTTGTATAATAGCTCAAATGGGTTGTTTTGTTCCAGCAAAATCAGCTAACCTCGGAATAATTGACCACATTTTCACACGTATTGGCGCATCTGACGATTTAGCAAGAAAGTTAAGCACTTTTATGATTGAAATGACAGAAACCGCAAAAATCTTGAATTTTGTTACAGAAAAAAGCCTAGTAATCATTGATGAACTTGGGAGAGGAACTAGTACTAGTGATGGCCAAAGTATTGC
>JAUWDN010000139.1 GCA_030608765.1 Promethearchaeota archaeon | reverse complement strand
AATCATTTGCCTGACTTTCAGATAACGGCAGGTCAACCTTTTAGAATTATTTCTTTTTTTTAAAAATATCTGGAATTAAGCCGTCTATTCCAAGGCTTTTTATGACGCTATCTCTAACATCTATTTGAACTCTCATGTCTTGCATAACTTTTAAGGTATCTCCTAAAGTCTTAGAAAATGTCTCACTCATTTCTTTAATTGCATTAGAAGTTAACTTTAGGGAATCTCGAATCGCTAAATTAGTTTCACGCAATTCAGAAGTTAGATCTTCCAATGTTTTTCTCATTTCTGAGAGTTCACGTTTTAATCCCATTTTTAATCGATTTTCCATAGTATAGTTTTATTACTAATTTTGTAAAAGAAACCTCTACTTAAAGTTTTTATTTATATGAGAAGTTAGTCTTATTCAATTATCAAATATAATAAATATTCTTTTAAGAATCCTATCTCTTAATTAAATTAACTAAACTGAAAAAATTTAATCAAAATGTCAGAATGGAAAAATAAAGTAAAAAGACCCAGAGTAGAAACTGAAGAAACTTACTGTACTGGATGAGGCATCACTGATGGAATAATATCATTAATAAGCTCATTAAAAAAACGACGCAGAGAAAAAAAAGCAAAAAGAACTAATACAGAATAAATCAAATCTCAAAGACTGAATCAAAAATGATAGGATTCAGTCGACAGTTCCGCAAGAACCGAGATTAAAACAGTTTTTAAAAATACGTAACTCTTTAGAAATCTTATTTTTTATAAAACTCACCCTTAATACTCTTGTTTTTTTCGAATAGTATAGAATTTTAAAAAGTGATATAAACTTATGTCAGAAGAAGAAAGCGAATTTGATTTAGGATTTGATGACGAGTGTTATACAACCAGTTGATCGTTAATTAAAATGTGGTACTTACGAGCTCTTAAATTACAGAAAGAAAAAGAAAACCAAAAAACTAAAAACTAATAATATCTCAATGGTTAGATCGTTAAATGGTGGGATTTAATCAATAAGTTCTTAGCGAGGACTTGAGATAAAATATCTCGATTTTTTTTAAGGTATAATAGTTAAAAGGTAAGGCGTTGAAACATCAATATGGCTTCTTTGAACCTTCTCCAACCTTACGATAAATGAAACCTTTTTCCTCAACCACTTTCTTATCAAATATATTCCTTCCATCGATAATAATTGGAGTTCTCACCTTCTTCTTTAAATCATCAAGGTCAATATTGTAATATTCAGAATGATTTGTAGTGAACAGTAAAACATCTGCGTTATTAACAGCTTCGTTAAAATCGTTAGTAAGCTTAGTGAGGGTATAATCTCGCTCTTTCACATAAGGATCGTGAGCAACATAAACAATATTATGTGAATGGTATCTACTTTGTAGAACTTTTACAATATTTTCAGTCGGCGTATTTCGAGTATCATCCGTGTTCGCTTTATAAGAAACACCTAAAAGCACTATTTTAATATTATCTACTAACCTATGGGATTCCCTAAATACATTCTCCATTAACTCTATCATATGATAAGGCATGAAGTCGTTGATTTTTCTTGAATCGGGAATTATCTTGATTTTAGATTCGTTTAATCTTTCAGTGTACTTATTAAATCCATATAATAGAAGCCAAGGATCTTTCGTTAAACAATGACCTCCTACGCCTGAGCCCGGATAATGCATCATTCTATCGTGTCGATGATTTATTAAATTTATAATTTCGAATATATTACGGTTGAAATCTTCACATAACAAAGCCATTTCGTTAGCAAATGCAATATTTACGTCTCTATACGCATTTTCTATGCATTTTGTTAATTCTGCTGTTAGAGTATCAGTTATCTGTAATTGTTTTTTAACAACTTTACCATATAAGAATTTGGCTTTTTCGTTGGCTTCTTGGCATCCCCCTCCTATAACTCGTGGAAAATCTGTGATATATTCTATTAATTTGCCGGGCATTACTCGCTCAAATGAGAATACCAGATAAAAGTCTTTGCCTCTCTTTAGTCCACTTTCTTCTTCTAAAATACCCTGAACGACATTATCTGTAGTTCCAGGTGCCACAGTAGATTCCAGTATTATTGTTACCCCCTTTTTCATGTGGTTAGCAATCTTATGAGATACATCCAGTAAAGAAGCATATCTTGGGATTTTTTCATCATCAACGGGTGTTTGTACGTCGATTAAAATGTAATCAGCATCGTTTACTGCATCATATTTATCCATAACTTTAAACTTTCCATTTCTTACTACTCTTTCAATTAGTTCATCTAACCCCGGTTCATCTCCCTCGTAAGGATTCTTCCCTTGATTTAGCCAATCTATTTTCCAGCCTGATCTTTGAGACTTTCGCTGGATACCAGTGACATAAAAGTCATCTACATCAGCTAATAAAACAGCCATGGGAATACCAACGTAACCCATTCCGATTACAACCACATTAGTAGTCATTTTCTTAACTTAGTGTGAAATATTAGTGTTTAAATTAATATGGATATAAATTAAGCATTCTTGAAAAAATTTAATATCTCATGAAAAAAAAAAAGAATGGAAATTATATTTTGATAAATTAAAATTTACTTCGGCTTTTTCTTATAAGAACTACCTTTTACAGCCTTAAATAAACTTGCCATTATCGCACCCGCAATAAAACCTCCCACATGAGCAAAGTGTGCCGTTTGATCACCAAGTGGACTATATAGAGAAACCATGGCATATGTAAGTTCTGCGATAAAATAGGTAATTATAAAATAACTAGCAGTTACCTTACGCATTGTTGACCCTGTTGGAAGATAAAACTTATTGGAAGGATAAAGTATTACATAAACTGCCATAAGGCCAAAAATTGCTCCGGATGCTCCTAAAGATGGAATAATTGCTAATATTGGACCCCAAACTGGTATTAAAACCGTGCTAAAGGCGTGAAGCATAGTGGCAAATATACCCGAAACGAAGTATGTTACCAAATAAAAGAAGTGCCCCATTGCGTGTTCACAATTATCAGTTATTACAAAAAAGAACCACATGTTCATAATAATATGAACGATATCTCCGTGCATAAACATCGAAGTGAATATTGTCCACAGTTTCTCTCCTGCAAAGAATTCGGCAGGTACAAAAGCGGCTTCAATGTGCATCTGCCCCGTAGGGTCCATCACTTGCCACACAAATACTGCTACGTTCGCAATCAATATTATTACAGAAAAATATTGTTTAAAAAACGATATTTTATCGTCTGTTGCTTCTAAAACCATTTTATTTCATCAAATGTGTAATATTTAATTGTAGTTTTTTTATAGTATAAATTGATTTTTGAAGGTATTTAAGATTTTTTTAATTAAAACTAATAATTCTTAATTAAAACTCGAATGTGGGGAAATCAAAAGTTAAAATACTAGAATATGTTTATTTAATCTATGAAATTTGGTAAATCGAGTTTGCATAACATTGCAAAAATTCAACCAGATTCTGTCAAAAGAAGAAGAATCTCAAGTTACGATATTTCTGGTGGAAATCACGACTGGATAGATATTAAACCGGGAGAAAAGATAGTCATTGGAGATGTGAAGGGAGCAGGATGTATAACTCACATTTGGTGCACAATATTATGTAAAGAACGCTATTATTTGAGAAATATTATAATTAGGATGTATTGGGATGACGAAAAAAATGATAACCCAAGCGTAGAAGTTCCTATTGGAGATTTTTTTGGATTAGGTCACGCCAAACATAAAAATTTTGTTTCTTTACCCTTCCAAATGAGCCCCCAAAGGGGCAGAGCATTTAATTGTTGGTGGCCAATGCCTTTTTCAAGCGGATTTAAGATAACTATAGAGAACGATAATTCTAAACAGATGAGGTTTTTCTTTTATGTCGATTATGAAATCTACGAAGAGGGGTTCGAAAACGAAAAGGATTATGGGAGGTTTCACGCACTTTGGCATCGCGAAAATCCAACGAGTCCAAAAAGGAGAGATAGTGAAACTGGTAAAAAAATATTAAAGGTAAAACCTAAGAAATATGCCTATGGTGGGCGCAATGTTGAAAACCCTTTAGTCCATAATTACAGAATCCTCGAAGCAAAAGGCAAAGGTCATTTTGTAGGTTGCCATTTAGATATAGATAACATTACTTTCTTTCCTTGGTATATTAATTGGGTGGGGGAAGGGGATGATATGATATATATCGATGATGATATAGACAAGAATATCCCCACATTACACGGAACGGGCACAGAAGATTATGTGAACCAATCATGGGCTCAACGTCAAAAACATCACGCTCCTTATCATGGAACAATTATGCCAGGTGGGATAAACTGGTGGGGTAAAATATCCTATTATCGTTATCACATTGAAGATCCTATCTATTTCAATAAGAAGATAGTGGTTACAATAGAACATGGGCATGATAATCATCGTAGAGATGATTGGTCATCGACTGCTTATTGGTACCAACTGGAACCACACGATCCTACTTTGTTTCCGAAATTACTCGATAAAAAAGGAAGAAGACCGCGCGTACATATAGGCCATATGGTTAGAAAAACGCTATGCATTGCTTTTATAGTATTCCTTCTATCGGTATGGTTCTTTTTATAGATTTTTTACATAATTGTTTAAGATTTACGCCTTAAAAATCCAACAAGTGAAAATTATAAGACAGTACTGACGCAATAGCTCGTTCCACTAAAGCGCCATGCCCAATCTCTCGCCTCCCTGTTGTTCCTATTCGTTTCACTTCCCCAGTAGAAAAGGGTGG
>JAUWDN010000034.1 GCA_030608765.1 Promethearchaeota archaeon | reverse complement strand
ATCTTTCTTTCTTTCTATAGTTACTGGTGCTCTAAAACCACTTCTCGTGGAAAATACTTTTGCTTGGTGTGTAGCACTTGAACTTCGGCTAGCTTCTTCGGCTAATATTCTATTTGGAGCTAAATCCTCTTGTGTCACTAGTACCCGTTCTGTTCCATTGATAATAAAATAATAATCAATAACCATCCCAAATCTGATTAACTCCAATCCTATTATCGATGGGAGGGCCATTATTAACGCAGATATTAGCAAGCTGTCTATCAATATGATTTTTTCTACGAGTTTGCTAAAAACTTTCTTGCTAGAGGTATAAAACAAAGGAAGTAGCATTAATGAACTAAACACTAACAATGGGATAACAAGTACAAAAACCGAGTTATAAACAATTAAATATATGTAGTAAGAGCTTAAAACACTAGTGAAACTTAAAGCTAATATATTAAGTCCAATCGCACTCTTCTCTGTAAAGATAATTCTATTTTTTGATAAAATATTGATGAGGAAGCAAATTAGAATAGTCGAGAAGTAAGCTGATAAAATGGGCTCTATTAGAAATACTAGGTTAAAATTTGAAAACAATATTGCATAAATCTCTAAAATGATAAAGTAGTTGATGGTATTCGTAAATTTTTTAAAGGATTCAGTTGATAATAAGTTTATTTTTGCTCCGAATTTAAAAATATAATAAGAAACAACGGAGATATAAAGAATATTGAAGAGAATTAATATGATTAAGAAGATATTAAAGAAGTTAATAATAACAAAGAAATTAAAGATAAAAATAGCCAGAGATATGATAATAGAACAATAGAAATGATAACTTAGGAATGTATTATGACTTAAAACAGTTTTTTTATACAAATAAAAAATAGGAATATACGAAAGAATGCAAACAATAATAAGTGGTATGAAATACATAAAGAAAGTTCCAATTGTGAAGATAACGCCATAATATCCTGCAATAATAATACCATAGTAAAGTGTGATTGTGATTAGTATCATTGCCGGAAATTTAGGAAGTAATTTCTCTTCCTTTGATAACAGGTAAAAAATAATGCTAATTATAGATAGCGATAAGAAAGACGATAAGAACACATCAAAACGCAAATAAATTGTAAAAACGGTAAAAAGTAGAACAAAAATTTCAATAATGATAGGATAACTTAAGATATTCAAGAGAAACTTAGAAGACGATTCCTTTATCCTTTTTATTTTCTTTCCAAACGAAATGAGAAGAACTAGACAAAAAGTAAAGAATAAAACGTTTAATAGCGTCCCTAATACGATATCGGCGCTAAAATAAATGTTAATGATAAAAAAATTTAAAACGAAAATTAAAACCGCTATCACCCATGAGGAAGTGTAACTATATAAAGCTAGAACTTTAGGTTTTATCACATCCTCTTTATAAAGATAGTATATGGGAGCATACAATAAAAGGCAAAAAACAATGGGAGCAACAAGATAAAAATAGAAATAGTCAATATTAGCTTCTGTAAAATAAAATCCAACAACATATATGTCAAATGCGAAAATGAAGGATGTTAAAACTAATTTCATTTTTCTTGAAACAAGTTTCTCGTACGAAGATAAAAGATTAAGAATCACTCCAATAATGCAAAATGAAAGAAACAGAGTAATAAACAGATCTAACATAAAAAGCAAATTGAATATACCACAAAATAAGAGGAAAATCTCAAGCAAGAGCGCGTAAAAATAAATTTTAGCGATCTTTAAGAATGTAGTTTCTTCTATTTTATTAATAACAGTTCCAAATTTTAGGTTTATTAGCGATAAAATCGTAAAAAAGATTGAATCAAATAATATGATAACATAATTATTCCAATAGAGGGCTAGAAGTACAATGAAAATGGAGAAGCTTAAAAACCAGAAAGTAATATAGCTATAAAATAAACTGGTTTCACGAGAAAATACCTTAATGATATAATTAAATAGTATAAATGAAAGAAACGCAATTGAAAGGAAAATTGTTGATATAATTAAATCTGTTTGAATTAAACCAGGAACTCCTAAAACGATATTTTTTAAGTTGATTAATGTAAACCCGATCAATTCAATCAACAAAAATACGGTTATTACACAAGTATTAAAAAGTTTCCAGGGTTTTTCATACAAATGGACACGTGCATATAAGAAATAAAACGAAATTAATGTAATTATCAAAACTATAATCGAATGGATCAATACTTCAGAAATTAAAATTAAAATTGGATCCACAGTAAAATTAATGTATACGAATTCAACAAGAGGAAAGAATGAATATAAAATTATAGTAAAACAAGTAACAGCAAGAATATTCTGTAAGACTAGAACATTTTTCTCCTTAAAATAACCTAGTTTCATAAAAATTTGAAATATGAAATAAAGTGATAAGCAAAAAATAATAAACTGTATATTTATGAGCGTTATCCCAAGGTATGCTGGGAATATCCAGAATACTAATAAGGCTAGGACTACTAAGCAATTAATCAAATATATATATCTACTATAAATTTTAAGAGTAAAATTCAATTTTTCTTCGTAATATGTGAGAACGAACATTGCGGGTAAGGAAAGGAATATTATAACAGGAGCGTTGTTCAATAAAGAAATTAAAAGAGTTAGTAGAATTAATAGAATCGAAACGAACAAATTTAGCTTTTGATACCTATTGCTCTTATCTAATTCAACTTCTTCAGAATTACTCGAATTCATCGATTTCAAACCTCCTGAGAATTTTGCTATAAAACGAACTTATATACAATCTGATTTTAAAGTAGAATAATAATAAGATAAGAGATAAAATCGAGATTGTAATAATTTCTATGATTTCGTGTTGAATACCCATGAAAATAAAGATCAAGGTTATTGCAAATGGCATTTGAATCAATAATGCGAATGTTAAACCTAGGATAGAATTTACAAACTTTTTCTTATATTTAGTTAACTCCAGTAAAAATTCGTTGCTATTTTTATTTGATGTAGATAAAACCTTTATGGTCTTCATGGTTGTTAGTCGAGAAATAAGATAAAATATGATATTCGAGACAAGTGGAAACAACCATGATATTTTCGTATCAAAAGTATAAGACAGAAATACGATGTGAATGATGTAATTAACGAGTATTATAAAATTATGTGGTTTTTTAATCCACTGAGAAATAGGTATTTCATGTTTGTATTTTTCTACAACAAAATCAAAAATATCTATAGGTTGGTTGTAGTAATAATAATATACAATATTATATAATACGATAAATGAAATTAAAGGTAAGAGTTCAAAATAATTGTCTCCTGGAGTCAAAATAACGAAAATAGGAGTTACAATCAAGGCTAAAATTGTAATTAAGAAAAGTATATTGATTCTAGCAGAAAGGTTATTTTTTGTGTTTAGGAAAAATGGATTATCTCTATATTTATCAAATGCTTTATAGAAAAACAACAGAACAAACATGAAAGTTATAACTGATAAACCAATTGAGACATAAATGTCTTTTCCAATAAAGAAGAAAATGAAAAAACCTACTACAGCGACTAAGGAAGGCACTATAATTAAATAGAAACTAAACCACCATATTTTCCAGAGCAATTCGGTGGCTTTTTCAATTTTACCTTCAGAGCTTCCGTTTTTATTAGATTTCATTTTCCCAATAAAGATAGTTTCTCTACTCTGAGATAAATAGAAACTTTCCTTAAAAAATGTTTATGTGAAGAAAGGGGTAAAATTGAATAAAATATGGTAAAATCATAACTTAATTGAAAAATTCTGGTAGAATATAATAATTTTTTTTTATTGAAAATTGGGAATGAATTCTTTTTGTTTCTCTCTCATTTCGTTAAATATTTTTTCCGCCATCTCGAAACTACCCACATTGGGATCAATAGCTAAGGTTGCGATTGCTAAGTCTTTTGATTTATGAAGAATTGCTTCAACACACAAATCTTGGATCGAAGCTTCAATACGAAGTATTGCAGCAATATCACGTGGTAATTTACCCCATTTAACTCCTTTTACACCACTCTTATTAACTATTACTGGGCACTCAATAACAAGATCTTGAGATAAATTTTCGATGATATTATCGTTTGGAACATTAACTGCGCTTTCATAAGAATTACTGTCAGAAATAATTGCTTCGATTATAGGAATTGCTCTTTCTCCTGATGTTCCTTTATAGAACATTCCTTTTTTGCGATATCTTCCTTCTTTAAAGCGCTTAAAGTTTCTCATAACACGTTTATAAATCATCTCACCAAATTTTTCAGTTCTATCAATCCAATCTGTCATATCCGATGTTTCAGTAAATTCTTCACCAAACCGTAAGTATTCACCAAGGTGGGTATCGCTTACATAGGGAAAGTATCTAAATCTTTTATAAACCTCAAGTGTTAAAGTAGAAAATTGAAACTTATCTTTGTGTTGATTGAAATATTCTAATGCTATTTTGTTAAACTCAGGCATCAAGTCTTTTCCAGAAGGTAGTTCTTCGAGACCCATCAAAAATCCAAAATGATTTAATCCATAGGGCATCAATTTTAAATTTCCCAATTTCTTTTTGAGCATAAGAGGTAAATGATAATTCAAATCTCCGATTTGATGGCAAAGTCCAATAAATTTAAGATTTGGAGCTGTTCTTTTAATAGCCAAGCATACCCTCGCCATAGGATTAGAAAAATTTATGAAAAATGCATCAGGACAAATTTTATTCACATCTTTAACAATCTCCAAAATGGGAGGAATTATTCTAAAAGCGTGCATAGTACCTCCTGGCCCCCCGCATTCGCCTAGTATTTGAGTCGATCCATACTTTCTAGGAATTTCATAGTCTTCTCTCCATAATTTAAAGCGTTCTCCAACCTCTATTGAGCTTATAACGAAATCTGCTCCATTTAATGCTTCTTCACGATTTATAGTGCTTTCAATGTTGAATTTATTATTATGTATCTTGTTTTCAGCCCCAATTAATTCATAAATAACTTCTAAGTGTTCTTTGTTGATATCGTGTAAGACTATTGTTGATCCCTGTAGATAATTGCTCTGGTAAAGATCTAAAAAAGTAGAAGGCCCAAAAGAGGTGCTACCAGCCCCAATTAGAACGATTCTTTTATTCATTCTTCTTTGATATGAGTTAATTTAGATGTTTGCATTACATCTATATAGTTTAATTAAAGCACAATTAATTTAATAGGTTATTAAACAGCTTTCTTTACAACTTTGGTTAAATTTATTTATTATATTAAAACACATGGGAAAAAATACCCACAATATTTATTAGTATCCACTCGTTCTATTTTTTTAATAATGAATTTTTCGCGACATAATACTGGTTCATGGGTTGGCTGCAAGAGCACCATTATTCCCTTAATTACAGTATTATGAAGAGAATAAATCCTTCTTCCTTCTCTTTTTCTTTTTAATTGTTTGGATTTATTCTCTACGTAAAATGTCTATTAATTTCTAAGAAAAAGCGGGATAAGGGTTTAATTCTTGAAGCAAAAATCAAAATCATAAAATGGAGGTGAAAAATGAATTGGCAGATAAAATAGAATCTGATCCCATATTGGACTATTATAAAGATTGGAGTTCTGATATTGCGCCTGTTATGATGTCTTTTGATATCTCAGATGCCTACCCTGGTAAAATTGAAAGTGAAGACCAAAAAAGAATTGCTTATCTGAGACAAAAATATTCAAAACTATCAAAATAATTTTTATTTTTTTCTATTTACTCTTAACCACAATCTATTGGCTGAGAAAGCTATAATTTTGGAATCTTTAATTCTATACAATTTTAAAGTTAATTAGATTGATATATATTCATTTTTAGATGAACAAATCAATTATAATATTAAATTCATTATATTTGAATGATTTTTTATAAAATGGGAATAAAAAATGAAACATTTAAATAGCCTCATTATTTTATTTATTCTAATGATTTTAAATAATACTACTAAATATTCAATTTTAAGAGTTAGAAGCATTTTGTTAGTTGCGGTAGTAGTATTATTATTGTTATTATAGATGAGAGCCAATCCTCTTCGATCTTCTTTTTAATTTTTTCTTGGATTTGCTCTCTCATCAAAGAAATTAAATATAATTAAAATGAGATCATAGGGGATTCCGGCACCTCAGGATTAGTAAAAAAAAATTGGAGGTGAAAAAATGGAAAAACGAGTTCTTGATAAAATTCAAAGTCAGATTGCCATAGAAAATAATACAGTTCCAATAAAGGACGAAAGAACACATACAAATGAAAGTACCTTTTGGAAATATATGGATTATTCAAACTGGATTCCCGGAGAAATTGAAATTGAGGAAGAAATTAATAAAGATTATGATTGGTGGAAAAGAAAATCTATTAAGAAATAGTCTAAAGTTATAGTACCCTAATTGAGTATTCTTTCAATTCTTTCTAAAGCTTCTCTTATTTTATCAATTGGTTGAGTTAAGGCAAATCTCACAAAACCTTCTCCAAATTTGCCAAAACCAATACCAGGCGTTAGAATTACTCCTTTATCAATTAACTTTTTCACAAAATCCATACTATCAGTTTCTCCTTCTGGTATGTGAGTCCAGATGAAAAAAGTTGCTTTAGGTTTTTTTGTTTTCCATCCGATATTATTGAGCCCCTTTATTAGCACATCCCGCCTTCTTTCGTATGTTCTAACAATTTCTTTTACAATTTTTGGTTTTTCGTGGGATGTATATTCATTTAAACCTTTAGCTACTGCCTTTTGTATAAACCTTGGACAACCAGAGTCAATATGAGACTTTACATTTCTTATTCCTGTAATGACATCTTTATGGCCAACTGCCCAACCACACCTAAATCCGGTCATGCAAAACATTTTTGATGCGCTATTTATTTCAACATGATTCTGATCTATTTCTAAAAGCGACGGAGCAATGTAGTCTCCATATGTGAACTCTGAATAAGGATTATCGTAAACAATGAGAAATTTATAATCTTCAGCGTAATCTACTGCCAATTTTAAGAATTCTTTAGGTGCTATTGCCCCTGTAGGGTTATTGGGGTAATTCAAATACATTAATTTAGCTTTTTTGAGGATTTCTGCGTCAATTGCATCAAAGTCCGGTAAAAAATTGTTTTCTTCTAATAATGGGACTAGATATGCTTTTCCGTCACAAAGCTTAGTAGCACCATTTTCATAAACTGGATATCCGGGATTCGGGCATAACACGATATCTCCTGGGTTAACAAATGCTCTAGCGATATTTGCTACTCCTTCCTTTCCTCCGATTAAATTAGTTACTTCATCGTTTGCATCGAAATCCAAATTAAATCTTACTTTATACCACCTTTGTACAGCCTCTCTGAAGTCTTGTTCACCCATACTTGTTGGGTAATTTTGATTTTCGGGATTTTTTACTTGTTTTATAATCTCGGTTATAATCAGTTCGGGGGTCGTTAAATCGGGATCACCTATACCTAATGGAATTAAGTCAACCCCTTCCAATTTCTTTTTATTTATTATTTGTTCAATTTCAGCAAAAATGTATACAGGCAGTTTGTTTATTCTATAAGCATATTTTATATTAATTTAAAACACCGCGAGAATTTCAGTGAATAAAATTAGTTCTAATTCATTCACACAAAGTTATAAATTTTATGAAAAGAGATTGTTAAAATCGATAATTTAATCCTCAAGAATTAGCAATTTTATTATTTGTAAGTCTTACATTTACTAAAAACAGCTAAATTTTATATTCTATAAACAAAT
>JAUWDN010000231.1 GCA_030608765.1 Promethearchaeota archaeon | reverse complement strand
CCTGGAGCTCATTGCGACGTAGAAGAATTAATTAATGGGGCTGATCTTGTCATACCAGTTACAGAACCCACGAGATTCGGAAAGCTTGATTTATTAAGAATCATAGAATTGATTGAATTATTGAAGAAAGAACACAAGGCTATTGTGAATCGATCATCACTGCTGGGTTATAAAGAGAAATTTTTAAAAGAATTGGAAGAAAAAAATATAGAAGTTTTAGGCGACATTCCTTTAGACGAAGATATTGTGAGTTCGTATTGTCAAGGTATTCCTTTAATGGAAACTAGCAGAAACTCTGACAAGAACGGGGCGGGATACAAATCTTTCAACGAAATTTTTGAGAATCTACTAAAATGGGGTGACTTTTCAAAGTGAATAGAAAAAAGATTGCCGTTATTTCTGGAAAAGGGGGAGTAGGAAAAACATCCCTCGTAGCTTCGCTAGCTAGTATAGCTCATAAAGATCGTGATGTAAATCTGATTGTATTAGATTGTGATGTCGATGCCCCTAATTTAGCCCTAATTTTGCCACCTAAAACTAAGGACAACATAGTTTCCTACGACACATTCACTACAAAGAAAGCCACATTCTTAGAAGAAAAATGTACACAATGCAAACAATGTTACGATGACCATTTTTGTGAATTTAGTGCGTTAAATTGGGACGAGAACAACAATATTCCCATTATTAACTATTTAGCTTGTGAAGGGTGTGCAGCGTGTAAAGTTTTATGCCCGGAAGATGCGTTTGAAATTAATCCAGTTAAAAGCGGAGAAATTATAGCTTTTGAAGTAGATGTTGGATTTCCCTTAATTTATGGCAAAACTAAATTGGGCAGTACTACTTCCGGATTATTAGTTTCAGAAGTTAAGGAACACGCTACAGGGCTAAAGGAGTTCAATGACGCGAATCTTATTTTAATTGATGGTCCTCCAGGAATAGGTTGCCCCGTAATTGCTACAGTCTCGGGCTTAGATTATATAATTGCGATAACAGAGCCAACACCATCTGGATTGCACGATTTAAAAAGAGCACTTGAAATGGTTGACCAGTTTAACATTCCTTTCGGGATTGTGATAAATAAAGCAGATTTAAAGAGCGCATCTCAGAAACAATTAAACAAATACCTTAAAAAAGCGAATCATGAGATTTTAGGCAAAATTAACTTCGACTTGTCTATACCTGAAGCAATGTCCTACGCAGAAACTGTTGTAGATTATGCCCCTGAATCAGAAGCCAGTCAAGCAATTAACATAATATACACAAAATTGAAGCAAGTTCTCTCAAAATTATAACAAATTTAAAAAAAAAGGAAAGATTAAAATTATTTTTTAATTAGAATCCAAGTTCTTTGAGCTTTTTCTTATTTTCCATCCATACTTGTGGTGTAATTGGGTAATATATCCAATATATTGTTGTACAGATGACTAAGACTATTGCAGGGATAAGACTCATATGAAGACGTACACCAACCTTTGCTAATGCTGTTTGAGCAGTTTGACCTTCTACAAATCCGGTAAGTATATGGACAATCGCAAAAATTGCAATTTGAAACCCTCGAGATAACCGTGAGAAAAAACTCGATACACCCACAGAGGTGCCCCTTACATCTGTGCGAGTTAAAGTTATCCTTTCGTCAAGAACATCTGCAAAATAAATTGTCATTAAAGCCCAGAAATTTCCCATAGAAAATCCTAAGATAAATTCGTAGATCATAGAATCGAGAACGCTGGTATAAAAGAAACTTAAAAAGGTTCCTGCAACTAAACAAAACCCTCCTATTACAGCTGTTTTTTTATTATTTTTAATTTTCTTAGCGAGTTTTATCCAAAAAGGTATCGATACAAGTGCTCCGACAAGAAACGCCGCAAAAAGAAGTATAGTATCAGTTTCGGTGCCTCCTAAGACGATATCCACAGCGAAAGGAATAGACGCAGTTAAAGACCCTGTAACTACTTGAAATCCAAAGAACAAAATAATATAATACACAAAACTTTTTTGTTTTAATGTAGATTTCAATGCTGAAATGAAGCCTTCGGGTTTTTCCTTACTCACATAATACCTATCAATAAGCTCTTTATTTTCATACATTCCAGGTAAAAATACTATTGAGATGGTTGCGATAATTCCAACACATATAAACGCCATAGGGATAAATGTAGCTTGATTATCAAAATCAATTATTAATGGAGGTATCATAGTGGCAATTGGTAACGCGTTGATTGAAAAAAATGTAAGAATGCCACCAGCTCTCCTACGAGCTTTATCGGTGCGAAATTTATCAGGAAAAAGAGCGTTAATATTTACGAAACTAAGTGTTGTAACAGTATCAAAAAGACATGTTGAAAATATGATCCAGAAAAAGATAGGAAGTGGATTTGTCGCTACATCAACTGTGGGCGGCATAAATAGAAGTACAAAAACAAAATTAGCTGGTATGATGCCAATAATTATCCAAGGAAATCTTTTTCCATACTTTCTTGTGAATTTTCCCAATATTCGGTCTGTTAAGAATCCTATTAAAGGATCATTAATAGCGTCCCAAAGCGTGAAAATCAGCATTGCGTAAAATATATATTCTACTGGTAAACCAACAGTTCTCTCATAAAAGAAAAAAACATACGAGCCAAAAACAGTCCAAGTAAACATGCCCCAGAAACCAGAAGTACCGTATGAAATCATATTTATTGTAGATGGGATTTTCTCAGTTCTCTCTAGTTCAACTTCATTCATTTTTTATTATCTCCTAATTTCATTATTTTTTAATAAATTTCAAAAGTCATTTATATTTCGCTTAAATCTTATATAAAGATTTTTAACTTAATTGACAAAAAAGTCATAAAAACGTTAAGAATAAGAAAAGATAATAGCTTTCCATTGAATTAATAAATTTTAGGCTTATCTGGGGGGTTTCCTAACATTTCTGAGGTTAATTGCTGGAAGTTATCAAAATGTCCCGGTAAGGTTTTTTGAACAAAAAAGGCTTCAGCTGCTTTTATGTCTACTTTATTACCTATTACTGTCGCCAATGAACGATAAAGTCTATTTGCGTATTTTGTAAGTTTCCTCAATTCATCTGGGGATACATTGGCAGGATCGATTTTTGGGGCAAATAAATGAGCTAAAAGCTCGAGTGTGGCTTCAAATTTTAAAGCGGCTTCTATTTTTTTTTCTAAAGTTGAGCTAATATCAACAAAATAGTTAGGTTTATGACCTAGGAGCCCCATAAACCAGACTTCTGAACACTCATAGGGTTCTAACCCATTTTTAATTTGGTCAATATAGAGTAATGGAAACGCAGCAAACGCTGCTGCTTCAGCTGCCATCCGACCTACTATTACGTGATCGGGGTGAACCTCATAAGCAACCCAAGGATCAAAGGTTACCACGCGATCTGCTTTTAACTTCCTAACAAAATAAACAAGCTTTTCTCGTAATTCAGGACCATTAATAAATCCCGCATCGGGGTAATCAAGAATTATTGTTTCTTTTACTCCAATTATTTCGTTCGCAGCCCTTAATTCTTTTTCGCG
>JAUWDN010000157.1 GCA_030608765.1 Promethearchaeota archaeon | reverse complement strand
AACGATAAAAAAGAATATAACAAAGCGATTGAATACTTCAAAAAAGGGATCAACCTCAGCCCGAACCATGCAAAATCTTGGAACCACATGGGTTTTAGTTACGAAAAATTAGATCAATTTGATAAAGCAATAGATTCCTATAAAAAAGCAGTTGGGTTTGAATCCACTTATACTTTAGCCCATTATAATTTGGCAAACGCGTATAAACATGAGAAACAATATGATAATGCAATTGAATTCTATAAAAAAGCAATAGGAATAGAACCAAATTATGCGTTCGCTTGGTTTTTTATGGGTTACGCTTATTTAGATAAGAATGATTACCATTCGGCGCTTCAAAACCTTGAGAAAGCAATTGATATCAACCCGGATCTTGGAAAAGAGATTAAAGTTATTATTGATGACATTAGAAAGTCAATAGAAAAGCTTCAAAAAGGCTTATTAGAGAAGTTCAATAATAAATAACGCTTTTCCATATAATTTTTAACCTCAGTTTGCAAAAAAAGCTTTAATATACATTAATTTAACGATTAAGTAGTTAATTAAATAAAAAGATTAAAAAAAATAAAATTAAAAACAGATTTATAACAGATTTGAAGCGTATTGTTCCACTAGATACTCGATTTTACCAGAATCTAATTGATCTTTCTCGAGTTCAGGACACATATGCTCTAAATGATTTAGCAAATCCTTTAATCCTGATTCTGCTTCCTGGACATCGATGTTATCGCTATCAATAACTACGATTGAGCCCATAAGATGTTTCGATCGTTTGAATAGGATAAGATGCCCTCCCATTTTAAGTTGATCAAGTTCAGAATTAAATGATTCTCTGACGAAGTTATGAATGGCAGTAAACAATCCCCCTTGTAATATATCTTCATTTGATGATGATGTTAAAGGAATTCCTCCCTGATCAAAAACGGTAATCGCTCTAAGGCTTGTCTTTTGGGTCAGTTGCTTACCAGTTAATTTATAATAGATCTTCATAAATGCTTTTACAATTCCATATCCAGTTTTACATGAAATTGGTAACACTTCAAATGAAGGTAAATCTTTTAAATTCAAAGCCTCTATAATTTCACTTATCGACGCTACAGGTTGAAGATCGTATTTATTAGCCAGTATTATCAGGGGCTTCTTTTTAAAAATAGAAGATAACTTCCATAACTCGTCTCTCGCTTCGTTGAATCTTTCCCGAGCGTATGCGTCAATCATAAATATTACGCACTCTGCAGTTGAGGCTTCTCCAATCCATAAATTTCTGAAATCTTTTTGGCCACCCATATCCATGACATTTATGCGAATTCCTTGTACTTCAATTTGAGATAACTCTTTACCCATTGTGGGTGCGTGTTCCATAAATGTGCCATTCTGGAGAAAACTAATCATGGTGGTTTTACCAGCACTGTCAAGCCCGGTAATAACAATCTTTTTTTCTTTGGTAAATACTCGTTTTAAAATATCTCTAACTCCCATTATACTCAGTTTTAAGTTATTTTTTAAATAAATAATACTAAAAATTATATCTTGAAAATATAATAATACTTCATTATTAAAAACGAATTCATTTAGCCTCTTGTTTGTTATATTGCCACAGAATTGTTTTTTTTTTGAATCTATTTTCCCCTTTTTCAGTAGAACAAAAAGAATTTACTGTAAAAATACGAAACTAAAATTAGATTAATCCAATGTTGATATTCTTGATTGGATTAATATAAAAAGAAAAAATTAAAAAAAATCGTTATTATTCCTTCACTACCAATTTTGCAATCCAAGTTCCCAGTATCTTCTGTTCTTCTTCGATATTGACAAAAACGTACTTTTCATAAAAACCTCTTGTACCTAATAAGAGTGCCAACATTGCAACTATTCTAAAACTAATGAAAACAACTTGAATCTGAAATAACTGTCCAAGTCCCCATATGAAAAAAAATAGTCCCATTCCAATTGCTAAACCATTACGACTTTTTCTTCCATCTTTAATGAGAAAGTAAGCAGATCCGTAACTTACAATCATCGCGTAAATTATAAATGGCGTTGCCGAGTCAATTAACACTCTTCCGATTGCTAAGTAAAAACTGATAATTAAGGGAAGAGTGAATAGTTTAGGTAAATCTTTTAGATATAACATGAACTCTAATTGAATCGTAAATAAAATGAAACCGAGAATCATTCCAATTGTGAGCCCCCCTGCTACCTGGATATCAATATCCAAGCTAAAAGAGTAGATAGCAATATCGATAATGGACCTAACCAATACAGCTGAAATATAAATTGTTGCGGCCATTAACATTCTGTTTTTATTCATTTTCCAGTGCTTTAGAGTAGTAAAAATAGCCATCGCTCCCATAGTAAAATAAACGAGTTCCATAATCAAGAAAACAATTTCTGCCATTTTAAGTTTTTACCTCCTGTTTAAATGGTCTAAACAATCCCAGTGAGAAGATAACAATAAAAACCACATAACTTATAATTACTATTCTTGATAGCAACGCTTCGTGTATGAATTGAGTGCTGAAAGCTAGTGTGAAAAACACTGCTATACCAAGAGCACCATTGTCCTTCATGCGAATCGCCGTAAAGTATAAAAAGATAATACTTGCTGCCCCTGCGATTTGTGTGTAATCCTCAAGCCAAGCATAAAACCCAGTAAATAGATAAAGAAGAAACATTCCAACAAAAAAGAAAATAGCTGAGAAGTGTAAAACGTCCCATCTATTAATATAGAAAATCAAAGTAAGACCCAGGGTCACCATAATAGCTACAGATGTATTATAAAAACCAAATTCCGCGCTAAATATTTCATCCATTAAAGGTGTAGTGAACGGGGTATTTTTCAATAGAAACTCGGTGATCACAAGTATCGAGAAGTTAAGAAAAGTAATAACAATAAGTAATCGTATTATATTGTATTTTCCCGTTTCTTTCTTGTCT
The DNA here is from genome assembly GCA_030608765.1 of Promethearchaeota archaeon. The sequence goes on along the minus strand of JAUWDN010000157.1, from coordinate 1,532 downwards.
TTTAGAAGCTTCCTGCCTAAAAATAATGTCGCCAAGGGTATAAATATTGCGCTCGAAAGATTAGCCACAATTCCAAGATTTGATAAAAATAATTCTTCTGCCATTTTACAAAAAACTCCCTTTTACTTTTATATCTGGTTTAAGTATTTTAGATTTAATTTCTTTAAAAATATCGGCCAAACCAATTAAGATGTCATTTATAGTAATATTCTTTTCTTGGTTAATCCCTTCAAAGATGATTCTTTGGTTCTTAGTTAATACATGCTCGTTTAAAAGACCATTTCGTTCTAGTGTATCAATTAAATTTTGAAGCACAGGTTTATAAATTTCTGTCTTGTCTTTCTTATGAATTAATACCGATAAAGAAAAGAGATCATCTCTATTATCACTTTGATTTACTCTAAAAATATACGACAAAACACTGTATTTGCGGTATTTATCGACAATGAATTCTCCTGATTTGGAACCTATTGGAAAACAACTTGATAAGATTTCTGACTCTACTGACTTTCCTAGTGATGGATAGGAGCTAATAATCTCTGGATTAGAATTTACATATCCTCCAAGTTTACAAATTACGCTATAATCCGAAGCCATTATAATCACTATGTCTTTTATTTAAAGAAAATAAAAATAAATTATAATAACAACGTAAAAGTGTGGTAATAAAAATGGGAAGTTTTTTGGATTTTTTTGTTCTGTTGCCACAAATAAACTTTTTTTTTAAAAAAGGTTTAACTTAAAGAATTTTTTTACACACAAATTGAGTCAGAATAGTTTTTAAAAAAATACATCAATGCTGATTAGATTTATTCCATGAAAATAGAAGAGTGGTTTTTTTCTAAAAGCTCATTGCTTTCAGAAACTTGGGCCATAGCGTTAATTTAGAAAGAACAGGTATTGTAGCGAAAAGTTTTTCTCCAACCCATCTGTCGTTGTCAGTATTATGTTTTGATAAATCTTGGTTAATGTGTGCTTCGTAAACATATTTTCTCACAGTTTTATTAGTGTTTAAGAGATTACTATACGAGTTCCATAGTGTTTTGGAGGAAGAGCTTTCATTATAGAAGAGATATTCACAGGCATTGCCATTTCTAAAATATGTGAATAAGACTCGGGCAACTTCGTCGTCGTATTTCTTTAATTCTGCCCTTGAAAAATTCGAATTATCTGCGAGTAAAGATTTTAACAATGACGCGGCGATATCAGCGCTAGCCAATCCACATAATATTCCTTCGTAAAAAAATGCTGTAACTAATCCTGCTGCTTCGCCTAACACGATAACGCGATCTTTTGAAAAGGAGTTTATTGGATGTTTCGAAATACCTCCACTTACAAATGGAATAGATTCGTCCCATTTGATTCCTTTCATCAATGGTTGAATTATTTTATAATTCTTAAGGATTCTAATTAACTTACTCTTGAGCTCTGCTGGAGTTTCTCTATTCCCTAAATATCCAGTTGCAATTCTTCCTTTTCCGACATTAAAGAAAAAGGGACCGTTCTGACTAATGTTAGGGTTTAGATGGAAC
>JAUWDN010000175.1 GCA_030608765.1 Promethearchaeota archaeon | reverse complement strand
CAATTATCCTCCTATTCTATATATCTTTTTTTTCTTTTTATAATTTAAGAATTCACTCTAATTACAAAATTTGTTTAAATTAAATCTCAGAATAATCTTATTCTTCGTGAAACAAGTCTTTCACGCACAAATGTATCACTCAGAAGATATCTTTCATCCTTTTAAGAAAAAGTTTTTAAAAAAATGGGAACGACCGGATTTGAACCGGTGACCAACAAGTCTGGAGCCTGCCGCGATCAGCACTTTGAACCGAATTGGTAAAGTTATACCGAGCTTCGCCACGTCCCCATGTTATAAAGTAAAAAGTCGTGGCGTAAAATAATTTGTTTATTATATCGACTAATTATTAAATCTTCTAATTACTCATTTTATTTCAGTTTTATGAAATGTCTAAATAATTTAGGATTAAAAAAATTTTTGAACTTTAGTTATTAGACAATTTTCGAGCCACAAAATTCACAAAATCTAAGATTTTCAGCGTCCTTCAAAGAAGCTCCACATGTAGGACAAAAGTTTGGTTTTTCGGATATTTTTTCTCCCTTTTCATATACCTTGTACTCAAACGGTAATTTTTCTCCTTCATATGTAGGAAACTCATACCCGCAATTATCGCAATAGTTAATATTTCCGTCCATGTAGATATTGCAATCTGGACATTTATTTATTAATTTCAACCCACAATTACGACAATACTCCGTATAAATACTAATCGGAACGTTGCATCGTGGACAAAACTTTTTAGATTCTCCGGAGTAGCGGTATATTATTACACCGATTATAATGAATACAATCAATGGAATTATTATCAACATTAAAATTCCAAATTCAATGAAAAAAAGCCCTATCGTTAAAAAACAAACTATTATGAAGATAACTAATCCAACTAATACGGAGAAACTTTTACGGTTGTAATCTCGAACACTCATTTGCATGCAATAAACAGTTTCTATTAGTAGTAAAGGTTTTATTACTTTAATATTGATTTATTTTTATTTTGTGCTGTATTGCAATAAGGGCAAACTCTTGTATTAAATTTAATTTTTTCACCACAAGCGAAGCAAGAATATTCGTTTTCCCCATATTGAATTTTTTTATCAATAACTTTAGCTATTTTATGTTCTTCCTCTGTAAATTCTTTTTTTGACATAGCAACTCCAAGATTATATAATTAATTTACATGTTCTTCAATAAATTAGAATTTAAGCTGAACCTATAAAAATAATGGAGTCCAATTTTTACGCCAAAAATTGTTTTTTCTTGATAATATAACAAAATTTAAGAGTTTATTATGATTTTTTGATATTATAATCTATAATGTTTTAGAATATACAATTTAGAAAACACTATTCAAAGGAGATATGTAAAAAATGCCAGGTTCTCATGGAAGTTTAACTAAAGCTGGAAAAGTAAAACAACAAACTCCTAAAATTGAAAGAACTGGAGTAAATTCGAGAAAGAAAAAACCTCCAAGAATGAAATTTCGCCACCTATATATACAGAGAATTGAGAAAGGTGTATACGGGGGACAGAAAGATTCTCTTGGAGCCAAGCGAGCAAGCTATAAAAAACGCTAACTTCTTTTAAATGATTTTAAGCTATTACTCCAATCTTTTTTAATTGATTAATTAATATTTGGCTTTGTTGATAATAGTGAGTTGATTTATCACTATCACGAGCTAACATATCATAATAGTCACACATTAGCAAATTCCATCGTATTGCTCTTCTAATCCCTGAAACTTTCTTTAAATTAAGAGAAAGCCGTTTTTCAATACTCTTCATTAAGTACAACGCTTTCTTTGAATCAACTCTATGATGTATATAGAATTCTGCTAATTCCAAAACTAAATCATAAAGAATAGGAGCGAATTCTTTGTCGTCAAAATTTATACCAACTGTATTAATGCTCACTCTCAGGAGTTTTTGGGCCTGAGATATTTTCCCCTTTGATTTATAGCTTTTCGCTCGCATTAGATAGTAATTTAGCTTCACTTTAGTAGAATTATTTCCTAATTGAAGGGCATTTCTAAAATTAATTTTAGCTTCAGCTAATTTATTCTGTTCCACATTAATTAAACCTAGATACAGGTAAGCCATACCAAGGAATTCATCTTTATTAATCGCTAGTTCTTCATTTTCTAAAAAATTTACAATGATATTGAAGTGAGACAAAGCTTTATCGTATTTCTCACTCTGAAAAAACATTTCACCTAAGTAATTGTGGATTTTGATGATGTACTCTATTGGAACCTCTCCAGACTTGGCAACCCCTAACGCACTTTGTAGATAGTTAAACGCAACCTCGTTCTGATTTAGCATGGACGCAACTTCTCTTAATTTTAAAAGAATTGACACAACAACTTTTGTCTGGCGATTTTTATTAAAAACTTTTAAAGAATCGTTTAAAAGTTGAGTAGCTTCGTCAAACCGATAATTTTTTATTAATTCCTCTGCGTCTATATAAGAATTAATCGACCTAATTACTTCAAAATTAGAAGGTGGTGTAATAAATAAATCATTATGGATTTGATATAAATCTCCTTTTGACATTAAGCTTTCGTAATGTAATGCAGAAAAAGGAAAGTTATTGTTTTCATATTCAAAATCATTTGAATCTAATTCTTTTTTAGGATTGAATTTGATATAATCGTTTTGGTTAATTTTTGCCAGGTTGATAATTTCTATTATAGAATTGAGTATCATTCTAGAGAATTTAATCCAGTTTTCGACATAAGCTTCGAACTTAAAATCATTATCTTTAAATAAAGAGTTCAAAATATACGGGGTATAGGAATCAAATGAAGACCTAATATAAAATTTATTATATTCTAAATCCTTGAAAAACGTAAAAAATCCTTTTTCCAATATAAAAAACTCATCAAATTCTTCGTCGTTAGAGAAAAATAATGTTTCTGAAGTCCTAAGTTTAGGTACGCCATCTCTCAATTCCCAAGGTAGTTTAAAGGTAGGTTTTAACCTAGTATTATCTAGAACATTTACTATCTTGGTTGTATATAAATTATCAAATTCTTCGAAGGCTTCCCATTTATTCATTAATGATATTCGGATACGATTTAGCCATCTACTGTCATTTTCATCAGTGATGGTTTCGGGCATAAGCTTATTTAATAAATCAAGTAAATGAGTTTCTTTACCTTTGATAGGAAAATTATGCTCTAGAGATATCTGAAGGGCTAGATCTCGCAGCATTTTCATTATAAGAATAATAACTTTATTCGTATTTTGATTTAAATCCCATAATTTAAAAGCAAGACAAATACGAAAACTTACTACCTCAAACGGAAAATTTAACCTTAAAGGTAACGAAACCGGAAATTTTATCGTAAAAAGGATTAATTTGTCTTTTTTAACGCTGTATCTAAAATAATTTTCGATAGTTCCCTCTAAATTAAACCCATTCCGCTCAATTGCTTTTTTCAAATTAGTTAATTCAGTAGTAGAAAAAGGTCTTAACGACATTTATTACATTTAAAAAGTTTTTTCTTTAATAATGTAATAAAAATTCCAATTATTAATTTTTATACATATCCTTATATTAACAATTATAAATAGTTGAATTAACTAAATAATTTTGAGAATAAATTAAAATTACATTTTGTTTATAATGGATATCGCAAAATTCAACCAAGAACTAAGTTATAAAGTTACAAAGGCAAATGGATTAGAAAAGCATAAAAAATATCAAGAAGCTATTGATCTATGGTTAGACATCTCTGAAATGGCTTTGAATGTTTCTAAGACGCCAAACATTGAATTCTATTATAAATCTATGCTTATCGAAAAAACTAAACAAATAATTAAGCACATTAAAGATCTCAAATCAAAATTATATGGTCAAAAAGGAAGAGAACAGATATCAAGACAGGATATTATACCTCAATCAAAATTATCTGAAATTAAACCAGAAGAGCAGTTAATTGATGATGAGATTGAACCAGCACCACCTGAAACTCATGAGAGTTCGACATTTTCTGATGATATTAAAACTCCGAACGAGATAGATGATGTTAAAATTATTGAGAATAGTGATATTGAAAATCTACCTATAGGTTTTAAAGAAATTGAAACTTCAGAAGATTTTACAATAATAACTCCCCACGATAAAGACCATGTTGAAAAAATGCTCCATCAAGATCATGATATGAGCATTTTTACCCATGATGATAAAGAAGTAAAAGCTCAAAGTGAGAATGAACCAGAATC
>JAUWDN010000102.1 GCA_030608765.1 Promethearchaeota archaeon | reverse complement strand
TCCCATAAACCCGTACCCGGACTTCTAAAATCAGCAATTCCGCTCTCAGTCCCCATGCCTGCCCCAGTTAAGGCTACTATGTTTTGAGCATCTAAGATTAGTTGAGCAAATTTTTTAATTTTAGTATTCAACTCGTTCATGTCGTAAATTCTCCTAATTTATTTTAAAATCACAATGAAAATAGCTAAAATATTTAATTGATTATTTTTATTATTTGAATATAATATATTATTATAACTAATTGTAAAAGAAATAATATTTAATATGAATAATTTTATAATTCAGTTAGTTGTAATTATATAATTATATTTTAGTTTGATTTTTAAATTCAAATAATTGAAGCACTATGTCGTCAGATTACCCGAAATCAAATTATCAGAAACCATATCGCCCGAATCCAAATATCCAGAGGCAAATTTACGCGAAATCGTTTATATATAAAATCTGCGTTGTAGGAAATGGAGGTGTAGGCAAGACATCTATGGTTCTCAGATATTGCGAAAACTCTTTTAAAGAAAGCTATTTAATGACAATAGGGTCAAATTTCAGCACAAAAACAGTTAAATTACCTAACCACCCTGAATTACAAGTAAAACTGCAATTATGGGACCTCGCGGGACAGAAGCACTTTTCTTTTGTTAGACCACCATTTTATCGTGGAGCAACGGGTATCATTTATGTGTTTGACCTTTCTCGACGTTCCTCCTTTGCCGATTTGCTTGAGTGGCGAGACGAAGTTGAAAAAGTAATTGGACAAAAACCTAGCATTTTAGTTGGAAATAAACTCGATATCGCTCGTCAAGGTCATAGAGAAGTAGCAGAACAAGAGGGAGAGGCCCTAAAAGGAGAGATGCATGTTATGAAATATGTTGAAACTAGTGCTAAAGAAGGCGATTCAGTAGAGAGTGTTTTTAAGGTGTTAACATTAGAGATCCTTAAGAATTCTGGCAAAATTTAATTTTTAACATATAAACATTAAATTCAAATTTGTTATTTAATTTTAAAATTACAAATATCAAATAATTTCAAGTTGTAATTATGTTTGGTGGCGGACAGGTTAAGTACGACAGGGCACTAACTGTTTTTAGTCCCGAAGGTCGTTTATTTCAAGTAGAATACGCATTAGAAGCTGTAAGGCGAGGTACTTTAGCAGTAGCAGTAAAATCAAAAGATTGCGTATGTTTAGCAGCTCAAATTAAAATTCCTTCGAATTTAATTGATGCTGACTCAATTGATAAATTATTCCAAGTTGATGAGCATATTGGAGTGGCCATATCGGGATTACACGCCGATTCAAGAACTTTAATTAATTATGCTCGCGTTCAAGCACAATCCTTTCGTTTAACTTACGATGAACCCGTCAGATTAAACATGTTGGTAAAAAGTCTGGCTGATATAAAACAGCAGTATACCCAGTTCGGAGGTATAAGACCATTCGGGTGTGCTCTATTCTTTATTGCTATTGATCCTGCAGGAACTCAAATTTACACGACATCTCCAAGCGGAATTTATCGGGCGTTTAAAGCATATGCTCTAGGGAGTGGAGAAGCAACGGCGAGAGACTACCTGAAAGAAAATTACAAAGAAAGTATGACATTCGACGAGACCGTAAAATTAACTTTAAACACTCTCAAGGAATCGGTAAATGAAGAACTAGCGAAAGAAAATACGAGATTCGCTTATATAAAAGCAGAAGATAAGAGATTTCACATGTGCGGGAAGGAAGAAGTAGAGAAATTCCTGAACCTAATAAAGGAAGAACCTAAAACTTAAATTAAAGCTTTTCTTAAGCTGATTCTGTTTCGAAATTTTTAATTTCACCTTCATAAAGCTGGCTTTAATTTATCTAATAATTCTAACAATATATACGACATTTGAATTAGTTCTCCCTTGTTCTAAATAAATCACTAATAAGAACTAAATTCGATATTTCTTAAATTTAAAATAAATATTAAAAAAAAAATTAATTATTAAAGTACTGTTATCAAGTGTTCCGGAGAAGTGTAGTAAATCTCACCATCTACAATTAAGGTCCATATGCAATGAAGGACTTTGTCATGTACTTCTGTTGTAATATTTACGAAACCATTTAAAACTAATCCTTCACCAAAATATAGATTAGTGTCGATTACAGTGAAGTCTACAACTGTATCAGTACCATCTACATAAGTAGAGTTTTCAATTGGATACAAGTATGGTGGTAGAATCAGGTAGTAACTAACATTATTGTTCGTATCGGTGTAAATCGAAAGGTTGACTTTAACCTGCAAAGGGTCAGCGGAAAAATTAGTATCAAAATTCTGAAGAGTAATTATGAAGTTTGCTTCACTGGGGTAAGTTATTAATTCTTCCATCTCAAAATTATATGATAATGTAATATTTGGTTCGGGCTCAGGGACCTCGCCTGGACGTACTAAGAATAAATCAGCCGCATCCCAAACTTCATCTTCGTGATGTACTTCTCTAGTAAATGCGTTTACAAAACCAGAATAAGCTAAATTTTGTATATCACCTGACGTACTATAAGTAGGTATAAAATAATATATTGATCCTCCAAGTGGATATAATAAAGTATTTCCATGTACAGCATTAGCGATTAATGTAATTTTTTGAGTTGCTTCAGATATGTAAGTGTCTCTTGCAGTTTTAGGACCAATTAAATTTTCACTGGAGGTTCTTGTATGATAGAATATAGCTTCACCAAAATGATCCCTGTGTCTAACTACATACATTCCAGCAAGTAATGTTGCAGTTCGACCTTTATATTCTACTAGATCTATGCCTACAAATTCGATTCCATCGCCTAAATCGGATTCAATATAGAACAAATCTCCGTTTTCAGGTCGTTCGTGGAAATCATCACCTCTTCTCCATGTTGACGGATTTTGAACATGATATATATAATTTGCTTCTAACTGTAACTCAAATAATTCTTCTGGATAGCGCAATTGTTTTAATAACCAATTCGGAGTTGGTTGCCAGTTATATTTTGTTAGATAAATTTTCCAGAGCGGATATGTCGGATCATTAACTGTATCTAGATTAGGGTTTTGATAAAAGACCATATCACCATCCAACACATCTATTAAGCTAACCCCTAAAAATCTTAATACAGGATATTGAGAATATGAACCAATATTAATGTGAGTATAGATCGATACAGCGTAGTACATCTTACCATGATAACTATCAAACACCAAATATGGATCGTAATCAACTTTTAAATTTGGAAGGAGTATTTGGTTAATTCTTTTTTTTACATTTCTATTGATAACATATTCGTGTGTATCTTGGGAAGCGTAGGACAATAAACCTATATTTACCGTTTTCCAAAATCCTTCCAGACCAGTTAATACTCCATCCGGTTCCCCTGCATAGGTATAATTAAGATTTTCTATACCTTTTTCCCATCCAGTATTTAATAAAATATCTGAATCATATGCCCCTATTGTCGATCCCTCATAATTTTCTGTTTGTTCAACATATCTCTGACTTTCACTTTCTCCAAAGAATATTGCGTCAACTGAAATATTGAAAATGTCAGAAACATTAGGTATTAGAGTTCCATTGAAAATGTCCATTGCAAAAAAGCCTTCAACATGATCGTATAATTCAGTATTAGTTGAAACAGAACCAGTCTCAACTTCTGAAAATTTTATCGTTTTAGGTGCCACCCAATACTCCGTATTATTAAAATATATTATATCAGAGTCTGCTAAACCCTCATATAGAGAACCAATTTCGGCGGCTAATAATCTGACAGCGATATTTTGATCATATACTCTGACACTATAATTCCAAACAAGATCTCCCTCGGAAGTAGCCGATGCTGTGAAATTTTCAATTGGTCGTTCTTCAAACATATCTAATCCAGCACACACTCGCGTCCATTCAATTTCCCTTTCGTATTTTTTTTCCCATTGTTGTTCTGTCCAGACTTCGGTGTTGTTTATATTTATTAAAGGCCCAATACTCACTAGTAGTGGTGTTATTGTAAAAACAATGCTGATTACGATAACATAAATAATTTTTTTCTGTTTTTGTCTCGAAAATATGTAATTTTTAGAATCTTTTTTGTATTGAGCTTTCCCAAAAATATAAATAGCGATTCCTAAAGATGTAAATGAGAAAAAACCGAAAATTAGTGCCAAAATTTGAATAGTGTTTATTCCATCTAAAGAAAGTGTAGGCATAAAGCAGAAAGTTAAAGCGCAAATCAGACCTACTATAACTAGGACATTTCCGATTACTAAATAGTCGTTTCTACGCAAATAAATGTACTTAACGATATTAAAAACTAACCGTAGAATTACAATGCCGAAAACAAATAGCACTATTGGTAAGATTAGATTTGAATAAAGAAAAATAGTTACAAAATCTGTGTTGCTCGAGTTGAAGATTACATCAAATGCATCAAAAATTATAGTAGGGGATAATTCAACTTGTCCATTTTCAATTAAATATATTGCCCAAGAAAAACCGTTATTATTAGCATCAAGAGTTAAACCTAAGAAGTAAAACAACACAAACCCAATTGTCCACCAAAAGATTAGTGCTTTTAGATGTGATGGTTTTCCAAATCTTAATTTTGTCCCAATAATCGTTAATAAATTCCTCTCCGGAAAAATACTCATTATTATACTTCCAATAAAGGCCCCTATTAAAGCAGTTTTGTTAAATAAGAAATTAGTGGACCAAAGATTTAAGAAGTAAAAATCTTTATAATCTAACCCACCAGCTTTATTAGTGTACAATTGAGATTGGAGATTTATATTACCGAACCACGCCGGCCACCACCAAAAAACCACTAATACAATGATGATGACAACAATTATAACTGGTAATAAGATAAGTTTTTTTCTCCGACCTGCTTTTTTTAAAAGGCTATATCTAAATCGACCTTCCTCATCAACTAGGTTTAATTTTCGACAATCTTCACAATAGTAGTTAAACTTTTTATGTTTTTCACAAGATTTTTTTGCCATATAATATAATCATCAGTTTTCTTTTTTTACTTAAGATTAAAAAGATAAATTTTTTTTTAGATAATATATCTAATATAAAAGATAATCACTAATATATAGGATTTTCTTTTTAGAAATAAAGGTGCTCGCTAATGGTTAACAAGAAAAAAATTCGGGAAGAATTTGATAGAATCTTTGAAAGCGGTAATGAAAATGCAATTAAGATGATGTTAGATAAGTTTCCTTGGTTACTTAACGAGGTATCAAACAAAATGGAGGGTAGCATAGGGGAACAACAGCAAATTATCGCAGCTTTAGGTGTAATGGAAGACGAGCTTGGAGGTCCAGTTCCTTTAGATGAAATTGTTTTTAGCTTACGAATTGATTTTAATATTCGTAAAACCGAAGAAGAGGTACATAATATCTTAACTAGCACCGAAGAACTTAATCTAGCTAAGAAAGATTCAAACGGTTGGACTTTAACCGTTGAAGGAGAAAAAGTTTGTGACAACTATTTAAATAAAACTCTTGGAAAAATTGAACTTTGATTAGAATCGCCCCTAACGATGTTGCAAAATAGTAACATTAACTTAATACTAAAATGAAAATAAACAATATCATTTAATTATAATATTTAACCTTCAAAATTTAGA
>JAUWDN010000174.1 GCA_030608765.1 Promethearchaeota archaeon | reverse complement strand
AAAATAAGTTTTTATCAAGAGGATCGACAATTACCTCGATAACAAGGTTATCTGCCAACGTTGAAGGGGCACTCCAATTACCCGTTAGTTTTCTACCTGTCAATGTGAAATTGTAGTAAAATGAAGGGCTAAAATTTTGTTCTTGTTGTGTTATTGTCAAGGTTTCTTCTGAACTATGAGATAATTCCCAACCTTGAGGCGTTAAATCGTATTCAAAAATAAAATACATTGAGAAGTTATGAAAATTCGTTTCGAAGTAGTTTTGATAATTAAATATCAAATAAGAATTAGCGTCAAGAGAATATTCATCATCAGTTACCTCTATAATATCCGGGTCGGATTGATTCTGAACAAATACCTGTTTAAGATTTCTCGGAAATAATATTGGATTATATATCAAAAAACCTTCTGAATTCTCTATAGAACTATTATATTGAATGCTGATGGATTCGTTTATACTAACCGTTATTTTATCTGATTCTAAGAAAGATTCATCAAGGTTATTAAAATGAGCAATTTCAATAGTCTCTAAATAATGTGTGCTTATATATGTAATATTTAATGCTCCAGAACTTAAGTCATCTACAAGGTTCGGATATTCATCTGAATGATTAAATAAACCTTCTTCATTAAAAATAAATTTGGTAATTGTAATGTTACCAAGCCCTTGGAGTGGATCATCAAGAATTGGAATGTAATCTTCGTCTGAAAATAAACTCGATTTTGGATCTACATCGAAGTAATTAACATTGTAATCCAAAGTGTTATATTTGATATCATCATCCAAATAAATTATTGGCACCAAAGCACTTAAGATTAGAATTGTAACTATCGTGATCTTCTTGTAATTATTGTCCATCATTATTATTTTAAAACGACATTTTTTAAACAAAAATTATAACAAAATTAATTAATTTTTCTTTTGATTTTAACTTTTACTTCAATTTCCACGATTGTCTGCTGATACGAATATTTATATTTATTGAATATATTTTTATTTTATTCATAACATCTTTAAAAGGCATATATACGCTTAAAACAAGTTTTCAACAATAAGATTACTTAGAAAATTTAAAATATTACATTATCTTTTTCTAATCATATCAAAATAAACATATCAATGACGAAAATTGTAATAACGAATTAAAATGGCTCGAAAACCAGATCGAAACAAATTTCTAGAAAAGCTCAATAGCGCTGTGGATTATTTTGAAGATTATTCTCATAATCTCTACAATAATGTTATCGCAATCTCCCATAATGACGCGGATGGTATTAGTAGTCTACAAATTATTCAAAATCTGCTCCATAAAATGAACTTCAATTACGATTATTTCATATATAATCGATCTGTTTCATGGGCAAATTATCTCTCGGGGATTTTACCCCGAACTCATAGTAATAAGACGGCACTGATCTTTACCGATGTTGGCTCTAATCTAGCAGAATTAGTCCCTATTATCAAGAATAGAAAGGAACACTTTTATATCCTTGATCATCATGAAGTAGACTACGATTTAGATTTAAATGAGCTACCCGAAAATCTTTTTTTCGTAAATCCTACAGTTTTTGGATTTGATGGCCTTGATCATGTATCAGGAGCTACTTTAGCGTATATGTTCGCGAAAAAAATAAACCGATCAATTATTAAACAAGGTTGGTTGGCTGTAATTGGAATTGCTGGTGATTCCTTAAAGTCAATGGAGAAGCTTCAGTCGTTCAATAAGGAAATCTATCAAGAAATATGTGATGAAGAACTCGTTTTTGATAAAGAAGGGCTAATATTATTTGGAAACATGCATGACTCAATAAAAAACGGTTTAAAGTATAGTATTTTGCCCTTTTTAAACGGATTTGGTGGTGAGGACGATCAAAAAATCAAAACATTTCTTAACAAGATAGGAATAAACCCAAATAAAAAAGTGGTTGATCTTGATCAAACTGAAACACAAACCATTCTCAAAAATACAAATATTAAGGTAGGCCATTTTGCCTTATTACCTCAAAAGCAAGGACTTTTGAAATTTGCATTCGAACACGCAATTTTGTTGAATATTTTATCTTTTAAGAATATTAGCGCAGCAATTTCAATTATACAACAGAAATCAGTAACTCGGTATGCCAAAGAAATCTATTACGATTATATTAGTGCTTTAACTAAGAATTTAAAACTATTAGCAAACGAGTTACCTCGTTATGAAACTGAAAATACTATATTCATCGATGCTGGAAACGGAAAAATACCGCCAAGTAATTGGTCAGATACCGCAAGTTTTACATCTGTAAATGACCTATTAGAGCCTTCTAAGATGCTGTTCTTAGGTGGGCTTGAAAAAAAAACCCAAATGGTTAAGCTAAGCATTCGATGTTCCAGAAAATATCTTAAAAACGACAACAAGGGCGTAAACCAAGTCATTAGTACGATCAAACAAAAACTTGGAGGGACTGGAGGAGGACATAAGTTAGCGGGAGGAATAAGATTATCAATACCCTCATTTAAACTATTAAAGGAAAGAGTCGATGAATTTATCTGACTCCGAAAAGAGGGAAAAGGTTTATGAATTTTTTTGAAGTCAAAGCGAATAATGTTTATTTATTGCATGTAAAGGTAAAAACTAATTCTATTAAACAAGAAATATTACCGTATTCTGAGACAGATTCTTGGCTATCAGTTAAACTAAAATCTAAACCTGTTAAAAACAAAGCTAATAAAGAATTAATAAGTTTAATAAAAAATAGAATAAAAGTTTCTTCAGATCAAATTCATATAATATCGGGATTAAAGAGAACAAACAAAATAATAGAACTCAAACTAACGGAAAATATTGAAAGAACTATTTTAATTGAAAAACTTATTGGCTAATTAGGAACCAATCTTTCTCATTTTTCCACATCTTAAACAAATTATAAAATGAGTCATTCCCTCATCTGCACTTCTTGTTTGCCTGGTTTCTAAATGAGCTTTGTCGTAACCACATTTCGAACATTTAAAATCTTTAATAGAGCTTCTTAGATTTTCTTCTTTCCATTTCATAATGTCAGAAAGGTTTGTCACCTCATTTCTAATCGGTTGTACAATTTTGGTTGTAATTTTATACGAATTAGAATTTTTATCAGAAAGTGGTTTTATCGCACCACATTTACATTTAAATACTTTTTCACCATTAACCGCTGAGGGTAACATCATCGAACCGCATTCATCGCAGAATTGCATTGAATTTACTCCATTTTTTAGATCAAAATATATCGTTAATAATTAAAACTTTAACCCAAATATTAAAGCACAAAATATTATTCCCGCTACTAAATCAGCTGTCGTTCCGGGATTCAACTTTCCATTTTCTTTATGTAAGTCTTTATCAAAACTTATAGCTAATTTCAATCCCTTTTTAGTAGATATACCTCCATAACTCAAAATATCTGAGGCTACTTTTGAGACTACTAAAGCTTCCTTCTTACCCGCCTTGCGAATAATTAAGGTGTCCAAATGATTGCTAAGTAATTTTAAGTAAGTATTCACAATTGCAATGTTAATATCTTTAAAGTTGTTAAATGTATCAATAAAATATGGTAAGCCCTCTTTTAAAATAATATTAAATCCACTAGAATACTCGTTGCTTATTAAATCATAATTCTTTGAAAGCTCAAAAATCCCTTTAAGAGTAATGCCGTCTTGCATGATTTCATTATATGAATTATCCCCGTAAATATCATATTTTTCTATTCTCCCTAATCCTCCAGGGCCACAAATCTTAATTGCATCATACAAATTTAAAGTATCTTTAACTGTAGTTTCTTCAATAATCTTTTTTAATATTAATTGAAAGTCCTCGATTGTTTTTTCGTTCGTTTTCATACAAATTGCAGCAGCAGAAACTAACGGAGCCAACACAAGTATGTGGCCCAGTAATACATTACCTCCAGACTGCCATCTCATCATTTCTTTAGCAGAATTCTTAAAAAAAAGACCTAGCTCAATTGTATTTAGTTTTAACTTATTATTTTCAATGGAATTATATATTTTCTCACAAAATGCCCTAAAATTAGGTTGTATGGCTGTAATTCCCGCTAAGAAGTGTTCAAATCTAGTATCTTCGAAATTTCTTGTTCTGTGGACATTTCCTGGTTTTGGCCATCCAGATAACTCTAACAAGCTCGAAAGATTTACACACCTTACCAAATCATCAACAAATTTGATTTTAATATCTATAATAATCACATCTAAGATATTAATTTTAAAATTAATAATAATTTGTTAGA
>JAUWDN010000284.1 GCA_030608765.1 Promethearchaeota archaeon | reverse complement strand
TAGACTCAGTTTTTGAATCTCGTTCAACCTCTTCTATTAATTTTTCAATGTCCGCGGTATTAAGATCTAAATCCTTGATTTTCTCAATTACTTTTTCACTGGCTGAACTTAATTCTGATGATTCTAACTTTTTGTCCCGTTCGATGAATTCTTCAAAATGATTTATTAGAGGTTCGAGATCTACAGGTGAATTATGATGGTAATAACCATCTTCATCATTCTCGTAAAAACAAGGATCTTCCATGAAATCTGAATTTTGAAGTTTTTCTAAATATGCTTCATAATCTTCCGTTTCCATAATTTCAGAAGATTCATTATATTCTCCAATGTCCTCTGATTCATAGTAATCATCGTAGTCTTGCTCGTAAAGTACTTTATTACCCGCCTTATGTGGAGGAGCTCTATCCCTACTTATTTTTTTTTTCGTATAAAACTTCTTTAAAACTTTACATAATTGATCAATCGTAATTATAGACGAAGCGGGCGTTAGCGACTTCAGTAGAAATTTTTTTGCCGTGGAAATCACATGCCAATCTTCTTTGCTCATATTTCGCGTTCTGAATTTTGGTTTTTTTTGAAAATCTTTGTAGTTCTCCATATATAAATTAATATAGATGAGCAAATCTCCTGAATACTTCATTTTAAGGATTAAATCAGGAAGTAATTCTAATGTGAATGTTCGCAAATTTTTGTAGAATCCGGGGAATTTAATACTATTTAAAGAATTAACTCTTACATCCTCCACAACATTGATAACTTGTTTTATGAAGTATTGTGGTAAGTCGTATTTTTTTGAAAAAATGTCAATGAGTTTAATAAAAGACAATTCAAATGAACCATAACCTATGTGTCCACTTTCATGAGCGACTAAACCTTGGGCTGTAGATATATCGTCTTTCATCTTTTTTGGTAAATATATAAACCTTCCATCAGTAAAAGTGAGCTGTGAATTCTGGTTAAATTCAATATAAATATCTTTCTTTCCACTTATTCTCTTACCGATATTAATTAGAGCAAATAAATCTGAGAAAAAATCTTTTTCAAAAAGGTCATATAAAGTTGATAAATTGATCACCACACTTATAAGATAGCTTGAAATATTAATTTAATTTAACACTGGACAGATTCGCTTCATGAAATCCATTAAATCTTTATTCCTATTTCTATATAGCCACTTTATATATTTAAATGTTATTTCTCCATTGTAAAGATGGTTATGTCCTGTATTTTCCTTGTAAACCTTATGATACCCAAGTTTTTCAGTTAATTGAATGTAATCTTTTAAGGATGTTCTATGTTGTTGCCAAAACCAATCGAAAAATTTCCACATAAGACTTCCGTTTTTATTTTTATACTTACCATTTCCTAATTCAAACACATACTTTTCCACTTTACTTCTAAAATTGCTAATAATTTTGGCTTCTGTAGCTCTTGGAATAATTAATCCCTTCTTTATATCTGATTTAGCATCAGAATTTTGGACCAAATATTTCTTTAAGTTGTCTTCAAACAGTTTTCCATCCAGTATCATCGCGATGCTTTTCTTTTCTTCTTGGTTTTCACCTAATTTATTGATGATAATATTTTCAATATTATATCTTAAATAATCTGATGACATATTTGATACAATTAAGCAGAAGTTAACAATTAACCTAGTAGAGAATATTTTAGTTATTGAAAAATCTTTTATTGCTTGCTTTCTGATCTGTCTAGCCGCGTCTACAACGGTTTCAGCGACCATTTTTTTACATCCTGATAATTTAATCGCAATTTCGATCTCTTTTTGTTTTGTGGGATAAGTTATTTCAGGGCAAACTAAGAACCGATCTTCAAAAGCCTCTTGAAGCTTGTTAATTCCTAATACACCCTTGTTCATTGTCCCAATTATTACAAGTTTACTCGTTTCTTTTAGACTATATCTTTCAAATCCCTTCGAAATCAAGTTGATATGGCTTTCTGAGAGTAGAGAATTTAACGAAATTTGTTCACTTTCTCTAATCGCATTTATTTCATTTATAACAATAAAAGACATACCGTTACTATTTGCATCTTCTATAGCCCTCGTCAATGGTCCATGATTGAACCTAGTATCGCCATTAAATAACTCCCAATTCCCTTCGATGTCTCTTCTATCAAGATCTGGTGAACCATCAATTATAAAATATGAAGAATTGAATTCCTTTGCAAGAGATGTTGCTAAAAGAGTTTTACCCGTTCCTGGAGGGCCGTGTAATAAAATACCAATACATCTACCCTGTCCTAAAGAGTTTATTAAAGCTTTCAAATAGTCAAATTCATTTCTTTGCTGAATGTATTCAATATTTCTATTAATCGCTATATTTGAAAAAATAATCTCCTCCTAATTATATAATTCCTAATTGAATTGAAATTTAGGAAAATACCTTTAGAATAATGTTGCTGAATATTGATTTTTGAATTTAAGGTAATTTATAATGGGTACACTAATATATTTAAAAACTCACACATTACTGAATTTCAAATATTTCTGATAAATGTCTTAAAATATAGTGTTTTAAACCTACTTATATGAAAATGTTAAAAAAATATGTTGGAACATCTTTCTAAATTTATTAAGACTAAAAGATTTTAAAGAATATATAGGTTTGAACAGAATGTCTGAAATTATTTAATTTGATGATTAAATTTGGATGATATCAGAGAAATATTAAATCGATTGTTAAAAAAAGAGTGCTCAGTTGAAGAAGCAGAAAAACTGTTAAAAGCAAACGCTATTGAAGAAGTTGGAGATTTTGCTAAATTAGATATTTCTAGAAAGTTACGCACTGGCGTTGTTGAGGTTATTTATGCGGAAAACAAAACACCTCAAATGATTATAGAAATAATTTATACCTTCTTAAAGAAAAATAAATTTGCTATTGTATCAAGGTATAAAGACGAACAAAAGGCTTTAATTTCTAAAGAATTTGG
>JAUWDN010000269.1 GCA_030608765.1 Promethearchaeota archaeon | reverse complement strand
AGGAATCTTGGGATTATTAGTCGTTATCGGAAGTGTTCGTAGAAAAAGAAATTCCGTAAGCTTAAGAAATAACTAAAAACATCTTTTTTTTTTCCTTTTTTCGACATATTTTCGACAATTTTTACTTTGATTCAATAGATTAAGCTGTATATAAATCTCTAATTCAAAATACTCTACTCGCTTATTTTCTTAGAATAAATTTTATTGTGTATGGAACAACCCGATTCGTATTACGACTGGGAGCTAAAATTTAAGAAAAAATTAAAAAAACGCACAATTGAACCTAAAGAAGCTCGAATTATCAACTCAATCGATCTTCCATATGATTTTTTCAAGAGCTACCTGAAATTATGGAAATCAGAAAATATGAAAAAAAAAATAGTTAATTATTAGGTGCTTAACAACGCTTTGGCGTCTGATTGCCACTCTACAACTTTTTTAGTCGATACTCCGCTAATTTTAGATGCTAATGATTCAGGATCGGATTTTATTAAATCCTCGACCGATTGAATCCCACTTTTCTCGAGATTTTTCGCAGTACCCTCTCCGATTCCTTTAACTTCCACTAACGAGTGCTCTCCGCCATTTCCCTCTGAAGTTTGGCTTTCATCAATATTACACTCCTCCTCAAATAATGTTTCGACTTCGAAATCTAAGCTTTTAGCTTCAAGGACTTCTCCTTTCTCGGTATCCGCGATTCCCACGCTCGTGATATAGAATTCTGCTTCTTCTGGTGGCAAGTCTGGGGCATCCACTATTATTGCTCTCCGCTTTAACGAATTGTTGGAGGAAAAACCCTTAGTTTTAAACATGACTCGGAAGTGGCACCCGTGCGCAACGATATTCCCACCAATGGCGTCGTTTCCTGAGAACATACCCATCATTTTAGTTGAAACTTGATTGGTTAAAAGAATGGCGCAATTGTAAGTCTCTGCAACTCGCGAAAGCGCGTGGATCATGTTGTTTAGAATGCCCTGTCGACGAGCTAGCATGCCAATACCCACGTATTCACTCCTCAACAAAGCCATTAAGCTGTCTACTACAATGAGTCGCACATTCCTAGTCTTACACAGCGTCTCAGCCTTCTGGATCATTTGTGATTGGTGATCGGATGAGTAAATTCTTGCGTGGAAGATTTGGGAAAGTACTTTCTTCGGATCGAGCCCAAACCTTTTAGCAATCCTTTTTATTTTCTCTTTTGAAAAAGTATTTTCGGTGTCGATGTAAGCTACGGCAGCACCTAGTCCGCCCTGTTTTCTGGGAAGCTGGATAGTCACAGCAATTGTATGAGCTAAATTTGTTTTTCCACTTTTAAACGGACCGTATACCTCGGTGAGTTTTCCTGTTTGGAATCCACCGCCTAATATTCTGTTTAGCTCGGAAGAACCGGTGGTTATGTAATCGGTGTTCTCGTCAATCTCCCCAGCAGGTATAAATTCGGTCATGCCTAAAGCATTTCGCGCGTTCCATATCAGTTTCTTTGCGGTTTTATCACCTAACCCATCAATCTCTGATATGATATTATTCGGGGACATTGCCAGCGCTTCCGCCGTACTAATTCCGCTTTCTTGAAGGAGCTTAATTTGTCTCGCATTGATCGATTTTACCTGGTCTAAATCTGAAATTTTTCGATATCAACTCCTATTTGTAATTTGAGATTACATTACCTTAGAAATGTTTGTTTTTAAAGAAAAAATTGCCTACAATTTTATTTATCAATCATAAGGAGAACGAGTAAATAAAAAGGAACTTAAAAAAGTTATCTTCAAAAAAACTTTACCCGTAAAGGAAAACAAAATTATTGGTTGTTTAATTTTATCTAATTAAATATCAATTAAAATTAAAATAACATGATCCTTATGGTACCTATAACTGCTATAATTGCTCCAGTATTGATTTCCTTCCTCCACGATTTATTTGTTGTTTTGTGGATTGGAGGTATGTTGGCGCTAGCATTTACCGTTTTACCTGCAATTAGGAAAGTTCTTGGTAAGTCCAAAGAGACTCAAAAGTTAACTACTTTGATAAAGAAAAAGCTTAGTATATTAACCTACATTAGTATGGTTGGCTTGATAATTACCGGGATATTTATGTCAAGAAAAGCAGAGTTATCTGGGTTATACACGGGCTTCTTAAGCTTTGGAACTGAATACTCGACACTTTTGAGCATCAAACATTTATTATACTTCCTTATGATATTCTTAAGTTTGTTCCGCAGTCTAATTGTGGATAGAATTAAGAATTTCACTCCAGAACAGAAGCAGAAACTCAGTATGCTCACATTAATGTTGAATATTCTTGCAGGATTAACGGTTTTGTTCCTAAGTGCATATACTAGCGTACTTGCATCTTTGCCAATGCCTTAAATTTTTTTTTTCTTATTTTTTTTTCTTTACATTTAAAAAATTATCCTTACTGGCAAATTCGAAGATGTTCATTCTAAACCTTATATTGTAAAAAAATTTATATAGAATTATCATAACATATTCGAAAATTAAGGTTAAAATTCAATGAAAATTATTGATTTAAAAGAAGTTCAAATAGCAGACACGCCACATAAAGTAGCTGTAAAAAAATTAATTAATTTTGAGCATGCAACGATCGTCCATATTGAACTTAAACCGGGTGAAGCTCTTAAGAGACATATAACACCTGTAGACGTAACATTTTACGTTCTTGAAGGTGAGGGTATTGTCGAGATTGGAAAAGAAAGAAAAAACGTGAAAAAAGATCAGTTAATCTTTAGCCCGGCCAAAGTCGTTCATACATTACTAAATGAATCTGAAAGAAGTTTTAAATTCTTAGTTATGAAAACTCCAACTCCTACAACGGAAACAAAACTTCTTTAACATTTTTTTTTAATCATCTCTAAGGATTGGATATCCCAGCTATATAGTTGTATAGGATGGTTTTTTATAATTATTGGATGGATTATTCTATTGAAATTCAATAATATTATTAGTATAAATGATTAGTACTATCCAAATTTCTTTTTTTATTTTATTGGTTTTAGATTAAACTTTTATTTGAAATCTAATAAGGAATAAATTACTTCAAAAGTCTTATTATCACAACCTACTGCTTCAATTTTAAAGGTAATATCCGATTTACTAATATTTATG
>JAUWDN010000095.1 GCA_030608765.1 Promethearchaeota archaeon | reverse complement strand
GCTCCAGCTACCATAGCTTGAGCGAGATTTTTAGGGAGTTCTCCCCCAAAATGTTCGACTTTAGCATCATATTGTTCACAGAATCGTAATAACCCTTGAGTTACATTAGACAACCTAGCCCACAAATCTGTCAATAGAAAGCCTACGCCTTGAAACTTTAAAATCATTTGATTGAATTGCTTTCTGTTATTTACGTATATGGCTGCGTGAGCAATTGCGTTCCAACATTGTGATGTTGCGTCAAGGGCAATGCCTATTCGTTCAGGTACGAGTCCCTCGAATAGGTGTTCTCTTCCTTTACCTACGCCGCCAATAACATATTCTTTAGGAACTCTTAAATTAGTAAAGTGCTCGTGACCAATCCATACTTTATTTACCCAAGGGATCATAACACGCTTGCAATCCCATCCATCCCAAGAAGTATCTATAAGGAATTGAGCCATGGTGTTCCCATTGTTCTCTTCAGCCGTGGCGTACGCAACTACGTAATCCGCTTTAGGAGCGTTAGTGTTGTATATTTTTTCTCCGTTTAGAAGAAAGGATCCGTCAGGCTGCTCGTCGCACGTGGTCAACATGTGTACTGCGTCCGAGCCCCTTTCTGGTTCGGTGATTAAAATCGCTCCTGGCGTTTCTCCCATTACAAATTTCTTTAGAACCTCTAACCTGATAGGGATATCTTCGTGATGGTAATACAGGGGATTAATAGCTAAAATCGTTGCGCCCCCCGCCATGGAAAACATGGGGTCAAAAAAGCTTAGAGCTAGGCACCTCATTAATTCTATAGCTAACCCATTATCTGGAAAATTCATATCAATTTCTTCGTAAGGATGAGCGCGTGATATCAATCCTTCTTTTCCAAAATCGGGGATCCAATGGTAAAATTCTTCGTCCGCAGCGTGAGTGATGTTATTCTTTTTTTCGTATCGGGTACAAAACTTTTGAGCTTTTTTAATAAAATTCATTTCCTTTTTTTCGATTATCGTCATCAAATTCGTGTTCAAAAACGCGTATCTGTTCTTTAAGCTCAATTTTTCGAGGATTTCGTCATTAATAGCTTGATCCATAAATTTAGTTTTCTTTTTTTCTTCTTCCATCTTAATATCTCCCACTTTTTGTAATTTTGTAATTTTTGTAAGGAATATTTCCACTAGGAGAAAAGCTATCTAACTTTTTAATATTACTCGAAAATGCTAATAGCCCTTCGATATTTTTACATTATTAAGTTTTTCAATCTATTCGAAAATTTCTTAGAAATTATTAATCCGGTTTCGAATGGACAGTTTTTCTTAAATTGGATGATAGAAATAAAATTCTCAATTCCTATTAAAGATAAGATACCATATTCCTCGAGTGAGATTAATTCGTTGATTCTTGAATTTCCTATTATAAATCGGCTTTCTAGCAACCTTATAATATCGGATAAAACGTTGGGACTAAGGTAAGAAACTATAATTCTTCCAGTTTGAGTCAATAAAGCGGATGAGATGACGAAAGACGAAAACGTGTGGAGTTCTTTGAAAACTTCGATCAAATCCTTTTGAATTTCTTCTGAAACTAGTTTTTTACTTTCGATGATTTCATCGACATTTTTTTCAAAGTTTTGATAAATGGAGACTTCACCATCGAAATTTTCAGTTAATCGTCCAAGATCAAATTCGTATAAGAATTCGCTTTTAATTGCCCTTAAATGGTTTCTCAGTTCAACAAGATTATCAGTTCTATCGCTAAATAATGCAAACATTAATTCGCTGGAGTCTGCTTTTTCAACTTCAAAAATAAATCTAAAAGGACCAACTTCAATTTCTGAGAGCTCTTTTGTTTTCAAAGTCTGCTTAACAAACGAAAAAATAGCACTTAAAAAGCTACTGGTAAGTTTAATGTCAAAAATATCTTCGTAAGTTTTATAGAAAAGTAATTCCCCAGTAGATTTCATTATGAAGATATTTTTTATCATAGAAAATCGTAAAAATATAAGTTTTAACTCACAAATATAGATTTTATAATCTTTTAATAATTGTCTAGATTTAAAAATTCTTGTATAAATCGGTTTACTGACATAAAAGCAATTAAATAACGCCTTTTTTGTCAATGTCTAATCAAAATAGAAAAAATATCGAATTATGTTTTTACTTAAGAAAAGAAAGAGTTTAGAAACCGTCAAATTTAGCCCACTCGTCGTCATCATCTATCTCCTCGTCGTCGTCGTATAAAGCCTCAGATTTTTCTGCTTTTACGCCCTCAGCTGTTTCTTCTTCGAATTCATCATAATCATCGTCAAAACTAATTGCTCTATCTAAATCGGCTGCTACTTCTTCTTCGCTTAATTTTATTTCTGGGATTGGTTCTTTTTTACGTTTCTTCTTTTCAACTAGTTTAAGATAATCTCCGTGAATTTTAATTGTTATCGGAGTTTCTTCTTGCAAAAGACGAACTACAACTTCCTCGCTACTTGATGTATCGTGTGGCATGCGCATAACAATTGCCCTGGAACCTTCAAACACGCC
This sequence comes from Promethearchaeota archaeon, assembly GCA_030608765.1. The sequence continues at coordinate 3,282 of JAUWDN010000095.1, read as the reverse complement.
ACTTATTATTTCAACCGTATCACCTGATTCTAAATATTCTGTAACGCTTCTTGGTAGCAAGACATGTTTCAGCTCGCTTAAATCGATATTTTGAACGATTCTACCTTTTATATGAGGTATCCCTTGCACAGCTATTTGGACAGATCTCTTTTGGGGGGCTTCAAAGAACACGTAACCGGGTAATAATGGGGATACGAGCATCGCTCTAATATCGGGAACGGAATCCAAGATTTTAAACCGGTAAAAAATTTGTCTTAAAATGTTACTTTCTTGGTTAATCGTAGTTCTTACGGCAAATAGGGTTGTAGCCGGCTCACTTTCATCATCTTCATGGCTCTTAGTAACGACAATGTCGGGTTCTAATTCCATATCTTCCGCTTTATTATTATCTACATGGTCTTCTTGATCTACCATTCTTATTCACTTTTTCCTTATTTGAATTATCCAAATTTAAGGTGCTTAAAAAATGATTTCTTAGAAAAGAAGTCTAAAATATAAAGGGAATTCTAAATTAAAAAATTTTGCTTTTTAAGGAGATTCTTATAATAGAAACAGAACCCAACATGGCCTTACAAATTCGGCTTTTCTTACGTTATTAGAAAGGAATATTATTAATATCTAATATTTGTGGAATCCTTCTATTTCTTTCAAGCCAAGAAATTTCTGCATTAGTGTATCGCCAAGTAATCTCGCATTTTCCCAGTTTACCCGGGACTGGCGTTTCCCAATCCCAAGGAGACACTATTACTAAATCGCCTTTCCTTATCCAAACGCGTTTTTTAATTTTCCCCCGAATTCTACCCACTCGTTGCTTTCCATCTTCACAAAATACGCCCATTCGCTCGTTACCATATATCTCTACAATTCTACCAAACATTTCCCCGATCCTTTTAGTAGGGAATTTAACGCGCGTAATAACAGGTGGAATGTAAGGACCTCTACTTTTTCCTCTCTTTACTTGTTTTCCTTTCTTTTTAGCCACAGTTTTTCCCTTTTTTTTTAATTTTGTTTTCTTTAATACTAGATTTTATCTTCGGGTTTATATTCTCCTTTGATAAAAATGATCTTTATAGATTTGTTGCTTTCATTTCGGATATTGTGCATTTCTTTTGGTTCAACCAAGAAGACACTTCCTTCCAAAGCATCTATTTCTTTATCGTTGATAATCATGATGCCATTTCCTTCAGCGAAATAGAATGTTTCATCAATAAAGTTGTGCCCATGAGCTTTTTCAGCCATTGATTCACCAGATTTGAGTAGGATAACTCCCCAATCAATACTTGGTCCCCGCATTAAGTACTTAACACCAGAATCTCCTCCTCTATACTGAAAATCGTTTTCGTTAATGTGCTTAATTTTTGACCACCAAACCTATAACTTATTTATTCGAAACAAATTATCTAAATTAAAAAAAAGTTAAAAATCTTATTAATTTTAATTCTAAATAGGTAGATAATATGTTTTTAGATTTTAATTTTGCTAGCATACCACACATCATTTTTGGCGCTGGAAGATTAAGTGAAATTTACGAAATAATACCAAAATTTGGAAATAATGTTCTTTATGTAATCGGAGGATCATCGCTTAAGAAATCGGGGAAATGGGATGAAATTAGATATGAAATGCAAAAGAGGGGTATTAATTTTTCTGAAATTTCGGTTGAGGGAGAACCTACACCAACGCTAGTTGATGAAGCAGTGGAAAAGTTTAGGAGTAAAAAATTAGATATTATTGTGGGAATTGGGGGCGGAAGTGTTATCGATGCAGGTAAAGCGATTTCGGCAATGATCCCTAAAATGGATTCAATTAAAAATTACCTTGAAGGAGTTGGAAATAAAATCCACGATGGCAGAAAAACCCCCTATATTGCTGTTCCCACAACGTCGGGAACTGGAAGCGAAGCAACCAAGAATGCGGTTATAACTGAGGTAGGGATTGAAGGATTTAAGAAATCTCTTCGTCACGATAATTTAATTCCAAATTATGCCGTGATTGATCCCCAACTTGTTATATCCTGTCCCAAATCAATCTCTGCCCCTTGTGGAATGGACACCTTCACACAGTTGCTTGAAGCATATGTTTCGCCTAAAGCAAATCCTATTACTGATGCATTAACAAAGAGTGGTATAAGACAAATGAAAGACGCGATTGTGCCCGTATGTAACGAGAAAGCCTCAAACATAACTGCAAGGGCCGCCATGGCTTATGGTTCTTTAATGTCTGGAATTGTTCTTGCAAACGCAGGATTAGGAATCGTTCACGGTTTCGCATCGTCTATAGGAGGTTTGTTTAATATTCCTCATGGCGTTGTATGTGGAACGCTACTTGCTGATAGTACTAAAATGAACATAAAGAGATTAGAGCAGTTAGGTGCTGAAGGTGAAAATGGATTATTAAAACATGCTATAGTAGGGGCATTAATCACTGGAAAAGAAAGTTTTAAAGATATTAATGTTCCACATTATTGTTCTGTATTAATAGAAACCCTTAAAAATTGGACTAAGGAATTAAACATCGATCGATTGGGTAAATATGGAATCACTACTACAGACATTGATGATATTGTAGAGAAAACAAGTTTAAAAAACAATCCAGTTCATCTAAAGCGCGAGGATTTGAGTGAGATATTAAATAGTCGTATTTAGAATTTTTTAATCAAAAGAAAGATATTTTTTCTGTCGCAAAAAAATTGTGCTAATTCCTGTTTTTCTTGCTTTCCTGCGTAGTTCTGCGTCATTCGATGCTAAATATACTTTCTTGTTTTTTCCCTTTAGTTCTTGACAAGTTTTTAGAAGAAAATCGTCCGTAGTTTCTTCTTTTGATTTTATACTTTGTCTATAGAGGATATTGAACTTATCGTTATTCTTTTCTAGGTATAAAAGTCCCGATTTTAAATTCATATGAAATTTCGTAGCATTAGGTTCTCGAAGTTTTTTAGCTTCTAATTCATCGCGTATTTGTTTATAAACAATAAAGATAGTCTTACCTTCCAAACTTGCAGTTATTTCGTATAAGTAATCAATTTTAAACTGAAACGGAAGTAAAACAAAATTAGCGTCAACTACTATTAAATTTTCTACCATTTCCCTTATAGTTAAAAATTTAGTGGGTTTGACGATCTAATATTTTTCTGGTTAATAGGTTAAACGCTTTTAGAACATTTTCTCCAGATTTACTCGAGATTTTTAAATAATCGAATAAATCAAATGCTTCTTTAAATTCTAAGGCATAATCATCAGTAACCGTAATATTGTCAGTCAAATCGTGTTTCGTGCCTAAAAA
>JAUWDN010000241.1 GCA_030608765.1 Promethearchaeota archaeon | reverse complement strand
AGGGATTTTTGCTGGGATCAAAAGACAGATTGATGGGGGGAAGGGATTGGATGGAGTAATTCATAAAGATAAAGAATATTTTAATCCATTCTTAGAATACATGTCAATAGAATTAAACTTGGGAGGCGAAAAATAAATGGGTGGAGGACATTATTCTACTGAAAAGCAAGAGTTCGATAAGAATTTAGATCTGACTAGAATAAAACCTTATGGAGATACAATGAATGACGGTAAAGTTCAAGTTAGTTTTACTCTTCCTGTAGATGATGGAGAAAAAGCTACTTTTGCTGCATTAGAAATAGCTAAGAAGATGGGATTAGAAAATCCTTCAGTTGTTTATCACATATCGTTAGATAAGGATTTTACATATTTTGTGTTATATGGGAGCTTTAAACATTCTATTAACTATACAGAAATAAAAGTAGAATCCATAGATATTGAAGCACTGACTATGGAAGAAATTAATGACTATATAAAAACTCAAATAAAAAGAAAATTGGTTGTTATTGGCGCTACGACGGGACAGGATGCTCATACGGTAGGAATCGACGCAATTATGAACATGAAAGGATTTGCAGGTCATTATGGCCTAGAGCGATATGAAATGATTGAAGCATATAATTTTGGAAGTCAGGTAACAAATGAAGAATTCGTAAAAAAAGCAATAGAACTTAAAGCTGATGTATTACTGGTGTCTCAAACTGTTACTCAGAAGGATATCCATGTGAGAAATTTAACCAATCTGGTCGATCTACTGGAAGCTGAAGATATTAGAGATAAAATTGTTTTAATTTGTGGGGGTCCTCGAATTACGAATGAATTAGCAAAAGAATTAGGATATGACGCTGGCTTTGGCCCAAATACATTTGCTGAAACTGTAGCAACTTATTTTATGAAAGAAGTTTATAATAGAAAATCTAAATGAGATACAACTATATGCCTCGATCAAGCGCTTATTCTGATGATGATTGGAAAAAAGTTACACCTCATATACCCCCTATATATGATAAAAAGGCTTATAATTTGATTTATGATCATCATTCTCACACATACTTCAGTGATGGAGTACTTACAATTAAACAAAATGTTGAATGGCATATTGCTATGGGTTTCAACGCATTAACTATAACTGATCATAACAATATGCGGCATTTAGAAAAAATTAATAAAGTTAAAGAAGAATACATAGAAAAAGGTATTCTTATAACGAGTGGGATAGAATGGACAACTACGAGGATTCATTTAAATTTCTTAGGTGTCTCAAAGTGGGATACTAGAATCTCTTATAAACCTAAAGATGATAAGATTATTGACGCAATTAACAAGGTTCACGATCAAGGTGGCATAGTTGTCTGTAATCATATTCCATGGAGTGTAAAAGAAGCTAAATATAAAAATCATCCAACCAGAGAAACCCTATTGGAATGGGAAATTGATTATATCGAGATTGTTAACGATGATTCTCAACCGGAAAACGTCTTCGATCAAGAATCCTATGATTTTTGCTTGGAACATAAGGGAGAAATTGGAATGCTTACTGGTACAGATATGCATAAACCAGATGACTTCTTAAGTGGGGGTGTTCACGGTTGGACGTTATTAAACATTAAAGAATTTACTGAAGAAGCGTTATTAGAAGAATTAAGAAAGAAAAAAACTACCATAGTTTATTTTGAAAAACCCTATCTAGATCCCGGTATTCATGAAAAAATAAAAATAAATAAACTAAATTAAAAAATATAATAAGTTTTTATGGTGTGAAAAAAATGTCTAAAAATATAATTATTCAAACAAAAAATTTAACTAAATATTACGGTAAATCAAGAGGTATTGAAAATTTCGATCTTGAAATATATCAGGGAGAGATTTTTGGCTTACTTGGACCTAATGGAGCGGGGAAAACGACTGTAGTTCGAACTCTTCTCGATTTAATCCGAAAAACTTCAGGTGAAGCAAAGATTTTTGATCTTGATGTTCACAGTCATTCAATTGATATTCGTCAACGCACGGCTTACCTACCAGGCGACCTTGGTTTATTTCAAGAAAAAACTGCAAGGCGAAATCTAAAATATCTCCTTGGACTTTACGAAAACCATATCCCTATCAGGCGAATTGAGGCGTTAGCGGAGATATTTGGATTAGAACTTGACAGAAAAGTTAAGGAACTAAGTAAAGGGAATAAACAAAAAGTCGGAATAATACTTGCTTTAGCCCCAGAGGTGGATCTTTTAATCTTAGACGAACCTACTTCTGGACTGGATCCTCTAATAACTGCTGAATTCTACAAGGTTCTTCGTCAACAACAAAAAAAAACAGGTTCAACCGTACTTCTTAGCTCCCACTTGCTTGGAGAAGTAGAAAAAGTTGCTCATCGTGTTGGTATCATAAGAGAAGGGACTTTAGTTGAGGTAGCTACTCTTCAAAAGCTAAAAAGCATGGCAATGAAAGAGATTAAAGTTGAATTTGCTACTAAAGAAGCACTTCAGAAATTTTTTGATCAACTACCTCCACAAACTGTAGAATCCGTTGTATTAAATGAACCCCATGCTTCATTCATGATTACTCGTGAACAAATATCTAATGTATTCGACTTATTTTCGAAATTTGAGATTTTAGACATAAATGTTACAAGTCCTGCGCTTGAGGATCTATTTTTGAAATATTATGAGGTGGTATCCTAAATGAAACGATTTTTTAGCACAGTTAAGGAGTTAATTTTAGAAAAAAAATTCATAATTCTAATATTAGGTGGTGTAATTGGCTTGTTAAGCTTTTTTATAATAGCAATGCTGGAAGATCTGGATTTACAATCATTAGATGATATTCTTAGCTTAATGGCTGGATTTGAGGAATTGTTGGATTTTTTCGGAGGCTTAGCGGTAATGTCTAGCCCTTATGGATTTTGGTCTTTGGAAATTTTAAGCTTCATTTGGTTATATGCCGGGATTTATCTTATCTTTATGGCTAGTTCTCTCCTCTCCCATGAAGTAGAAGATAAGACTATTGATCTTTCTCTCTCTAAACCAATTTCTCGGTATAATTTCCTTGGAAGTAAAATTACATTCCTATATGTATTTATAATGACAGTTGTCGGTATTTTCTTTCTAATAACTCTTGGAAGCATGGCAGGTTCACCAACATTTAGAACCGAAGGAATTTTCACTGAAAGATTATTTGCAACTTATTTTTCTGTTGTTCTCTTCCTCGGAGCATTAGCAATGGTTGCTAAATTCAGTTCGACGATATTCTTAAGCACGAAAAAGTCGGTGGCAGTGGGAGTGATGGTTTTATTCATTATGTTTTTTCTCGGGGAATTTTACATATATATGGATGAAGCTATCCAAGGTATCAAATACATATCAATCTTCTATTACTATAATCCTGTTGATTATTTGGTATATGCAGACTCAGCCTTATTTACACGAGACATTATTGTCTTAGGATTTATC
>JAUWDN010000275.1 GCA_030608765.1 Promethearchaeota archaeon | reverse complement strand
GCACCTTCTATCTTTGACGGAGTCTCATCAAGGTTTCAGAAAGTATATAAAATTATTTCAATTGATTCCGATATAGAAAAATATAACATCAAAATAAAGAATATATCTAAAGAGACCTTACAGGGCGTTTCAGTTAATATTTCGGGACTTCAAGAAGGTTTATTCGAAACGGCTCCAACCTTAACTGGATTTAATCGTTGGGAAGCCGGCGAAGAGAAGGAAATTGTCTATGAAAGTAAGCAAAATATTACCGCTTTAATCTGCGTTTTAGAAGACAACTCTCAAAAAACAATAAGGATTCAAACCCCTTTAGCATCCAACTTCTTTTAGTTAAGAGTAGAGTTCATTTTATTGGAGAGCGGATATTATTTGACTCTTATATAAATTCTTAAAAACGAGGCTTAAAATTTCCTCAAAACTGTCGAGTATCCCTTCTCCATTCACTGCTATAGTTTTCTTAAAGTCTATGTTTTTAAATTTAAAATAATTGATGTTCTCTAAAAATACCGCGGGGCTAAATTTATCCTGCAAATCTTGCTTGTTAAACGCTATAACCTTAGGAAGAGTAATAATTGCATCTTCAAAATAATTGCATAATTCGTTCCAAGAAGTTAAATTTCGGTAATATACATCTTGTTGTGAATCTGCTACAAAGATAATTCCGTCGATCCCTTGTAACGTAACGGGTCGCGTAATAATATAGAAATCTTGTCCAGTTGTAGAATAGAGGTGGATCTTCAGATGCCACTGCTGATTTTGAAAACTAATCGTTCCATAGTCGAAGAATAAAGTCCGACGGATGCTACTTTCTATGCTCAAGACGCGATCTTTCTTCCCAAAATGGTTGAACAACGCTTTTAAAGACGTAGTTTTCCCCGAAAGCGCTGGACCAAAATAACAAATTTTTAGCTGTATACTACGAGTTAATTGATCTATTATCATAGTAAAATTACTTTCTTGTATTCTTGTATATAGATATTAAAATAAGTTTAAAAAAGCCTATTTTTTTAGATGGTCCATTTAATAACTAAACAAAGAGATCATTACGCAATTTTACTAATCTGTTGAATAGAACTAAAGTTTCTAAACGCTACATAATGGAGTTTGATACAGCTCAAAAAATTAAGTCGTTTCCTTCGATCTTACTTTCTAACAAAGACCTGAGGATAAGGATTTCAACTTCTCTTCTTAGGACTTGCTCATCTAACTCTACATTTTCTTGTTTATTTAAAATTACTTTTAAATCAATAAAGGATATCGACTTTTGGTTTTGAGAAATTTTCTTAACAACGCTCAAAACTCTTTGTTGATTGTAAAGCGATTGTGAATTTGAAATCAATTGATATAATTTATGTGTAAGGTTATAATCAAAACTTCCCGCTTTATCGGCTTCTTTCAATTTACCTAATAAAGTTAAAGCCTCTTGATACTTTTCGTTTCTCATTAATTCTTGAGCTTCGTTTAAATCTCTTACAAAATCGTTAGCTTCCATTATAACGTACACTATTCAATTTATTTTTTCCTTGAGATCATCTAAAGATTATCGAAATAAGAGTTTTTAGGTTAATTTTAATAAAGTGAAAAGTCATCATTTTTTTTATAGTATTTTTCTTCAAAACAACGATTATTAATGAATATAACCGATTATTAATGAATATTTTAAAGCGCTTGGCTTTAAATAGATTAAACAATTTTAATATATTAAGATTTAAAAAATACTATAAAGGATTAAAATGGTTAATAAAGAAAAAGTTAAAGAAGTCCTCGAAAAGATACGGCCCCAACTCCAAATGGACGGTGGCGATGTTGAATTAGTGGAAATTACTGATGATGGTATCGTTAAAGTGAGGCTACAAGGACACTGCGCGGGATGCGCTCATGCACAAGAGACGCTGAAGTTTGGAATTGAACGAGCTATCAAACAATTCGTCCCAGATGTTATTCGGGTAGAAAGCGTTGCTTAAAGCAACAACGCAAAATTATTAGGTAAATCCTAATAGAAAGTTTTTTTTAACAATTTTTTTTAATTTGGTTTATAATAATAGGAGAATTTAAGGAAGTCCAGCTCCCGGAATATCGACTTCAACAAACTCAATTTTACCAGCGTCTCTTGTATGCTTTGATGTTGCAACAAAAAGAGTTTTACATTCTAGTCCACCTAACATGCAGGCATAAGCATCATTCTCTACTCTCACTATGTGTGTTATTTGTCCGCCCTCTAGAACACGCGCAACTCTTCGACGTCCTGGAGCAGCTATCCAAATGCCTCCTTCTGCGTCTAAACATATACCATCGGGAGCTAAGGATTTGAGATTAGCCCAAACTCGGCGTCCTGTAAGAGAGCCATCCTCCATGATATCAAATGCAGTTAATTGAGCGGCAAATGTTTCAGCTATTATAAGGGTCTGATCGTCTGGAGTAATAACAGTTCCATTTGGAAAAGCCATATTATCTGCTACGACTCTCGCGTCTCCATTGGGTTCTACAAGTATAAGCTTTGTTGGCGCGAACGGTTTATCATTAAAGTAATCGAACCCAAAATTCCCAATATATGCTCGACCTTTTTTATCTACTATCATATCATTACATAAGACTGTTCCGAACTTGTTTAAATCTACGACTATATTAACTCCATCAGGATCGAGTCGTAATAAGGTATTATCTCCCATCGAAACCACCAACAATCTTTTATCAGGGAGCCAACCTATTCCGGAGATTTGGTTAGATAGATTAAGTATTGTTTCCGTGTTTCCGTTCATATCGACCGTCATTACTTTGTAGGTATCCATGTCAACAAACCAGAGTTTATCGTCGTGCCACCTAGGACTTTCGGGAAATTTCAAACCATCAAGTAATACTTCTGTTTTGAGAGTTACTCTTTTACTCATTATTAGTATATTGATGAAATGTTATTAAAATCTCTTTTTGAGAATAAAAATAGGTATTTTTCAAAGGAAAATATTTTCAAAAAGTTAATTATGTTATCTTAATTATTACCCAATTAACAATCGCATGAAATTATTGAGAATAATATGAACGAAAACGAGAA
>JAUWDN010000295.1 GCA_030608765.1 Promethearchaeota archaeon | reverse complement strand
ACTTGGATTATTGTATCTTTAATCCCAATTCTTATTTTTTGCGATTACAAGAAAGCTTATTCCATGAATTTAACCACTTTTTTCTTTCCTAACTTTTTCTTTTATGTATTTTATTGGCGTTATTCAGAAACAGATTTTACTGCTGTTTTTCCAACATTTATGATTCAATCTATTTTATTAGGTATAACCATAGCTTTTACTTCAATAGCTTTGTCATTAATCTTAAAATTCATTAAAAGCTCAATAACTAAGTCAAATGTAGAACTTTTAGAGCAGATCGAACAACTAAACACAATTAAATGTCCAAAATGCGGAACTGAGTTCGATTCGATTCCCAAATATTGTTTTAATTGCAACAGTCTTATTACAAAAGAATTAGGGGAAAATGGTGGAAAAGAGAAATAAAGGTATATCTTTTGAAAGATTGTTTAAGCCAAAAAATGTCTTAATATTTGACGCACGAGCCAAAATTTCTTTCTTCATAGAAGGATTTCTTAGACAAGAATATGATTTAGAAAATCTTTACTTAGTTTCCTCTAAAGACGATGAACTCTTAGGTATAAAATGTTATAGGTCAATTGATGCTGTTCCCATTGATACAATAGATCTCTTAATCTTATCCGTTAGAAGGGACATCTTAGTTCAAAGTCTTACAGAGATATTATCTAAAAAGAAGATTAGGTTTGTCCATATTTTCACGGCAGGTACCGGAGAATTTGACAATGAAGGAGTTCAAATTGAGAGGAGAATTAAAGAGATTCTACAAAATAACTCGGGTACCAGAAGTATAGGTCCAAATTGTATGGGATTATACTGCCCCCATGGAAAGATTGCGTATTATTCCTCGTTTCCAATTGAAAGCGGGAAAATAGCATTAATTTTCCAATCAGGGGATTTACATTCTAAGATGATTAAATTTGGCTCTCGAAGGTATAATTTAAGATTTTCGAAATGTGTTAGCATAGGAAATTGTATCGACATACAAATTTCTGATCTCTTACAATATTTTAGCCACGATGTTGAAACTGATATTATTTGCGTTTATTTTGAGGGTTTGCCGGTTTTATATAAAAATGAGGGTAAAAGATTATTGAGCGTGTTGAAATCTATGGATAAACCGGTGCTTTTTATGCGTGGGGGGCGAACTGAGAGAGGGCAAAAAGCGGTTTTAACTCACACTGGAGCATTGGCAACTAAAGGAAGTATTTGGAGTTCAATTTTCAATCAAACACCTTTAATTGATGTTCCTCCTTCGTTGGATGAATTAATAGATTACACTTATATTTTCTCAAAGCACATTCAAAGGTATAAGAGATTAAATAGAATAGTAAAATATCCATCAAACAAAAATGCTTTAGTAATTTTATGGTCTGGAGGATTTGGAATATTAGCTACGGATATTCTAACAGAATTAGGGTTGAACTTACCATTATTTGAAGGGAAAAAGTTAGAGAAGTTAAAACAAATATATCCTATTAAAATCGGGAGCTTATCCAACCCTTTAGATTTGCCATGGATCGTATCAAGTAAAGTGTATTTAGAAGTATGCAAGGCAGCGATAGACGATGAGATCGATTTTGTGATGTTAGTAACCGATGCTTGGAGAGATTTAGAAGACATAAAGTCTAAGAATTATTACAACAACTTGCTCGGTATTAAATCTCACGTAGAATCTATAGATAAAACCTTTATTATTATTCTTCCTGACTATCCAAGTGAATCAAGAAAAGATTTCCACGCTAAACTCACTAAAGATGGATTTCTTGTGTATTCTTCAATTGAACGTGCTGCTAAATCATTTTTAAAGTTATATGAATATGGAAAAAAGAGGAAAGTAATTGGATGACTGGAGAAATAATCGCAATTTTCGCAGTCTTAACTTTTGTAGTATCAAATGTCCTCTTTCGAAAAACTGAGCGTGATGCCAGCCCTGCTTTCATTAACTTTTTTCGCACCGCAATTGGAACTTTAACTTTCATAATAATCGCTGTTGTTTTAAATATTTTTACATATGTATTCTTATTACCATGGAATTTATGGATCATAACATTCCTAAGTTTTCTTTTTGGACAAGTAATTGGAGACACAGCATATTTTAAAGCACAAAAAGAGCTTGGTACTACGATTACTTTAGCGATTTCCATGACATTTCCTTTATTTACCGTTATTCTTTCATTAATTTTTCTAAACCGTGCTTTCGAATATAAGATGATTATATCGATTGTTCTTATTGGGGCAGGGATAATAGTGATAGGGAAATCCAAAATAAACGCTGAAAACAAAAAATCACTAGATTCGGAAATTAACACTCAAAAATTAATTTCTTATACTTTATTTTGGCCAATTCTTTACGCTTTAATCGCTTCACTTGGATGGGCTATAGGTCTTGTTATTATCGATTATGTAACAAACCAGATTGATCAAATATTAATTACGGATGGTATAAGTTCCATTATTAGTAACGTAATTCGCTTTCCATTTGCGCTGTTGATTTTGTTGTCAATGGTTTGGAGAGAAAATAGATTTGGCAATAGGAATAAAAAATTATACTCATATAGAAAACCGTTTCAAACTTGGTTAGTATTGCTTATTGCTTCTATTATCGGTACGTCTCTAGGAGCGTATTTATACACTGAAGCCGCTCGCACAGCCGGAGCCATTGTAATGTCGTTATTAGCTAGTGCGAGCCCATTATTTTCGCTCCCACTAACTTATTGGTTAAATAAAGAGAGAATAACAAAATATGGATTTTTAG